>NZ_QUIO01000049.1:0-31090 GCF_003480145.1 Ruminococcus sp. AM42-11
TTGTATTGTGAATAACCTAATTTCTCCATGGTTACATTTTATAAGTGTATCTTCAGCAAGATCAGAACTAGAATATATGTTTTCTGACTTCCTGATCCGGTCACTATTTAGCGCATTAAGAGCAGCAGGGATAGTCATATTTCCAGCATCAAGGGCAAACGCCTGCGATGTCAAATTTTGTAACACCTGTTTTGTCAGATTTTCCATTGTAATAATTCCACCCTCGTTAGTATCTGGGTCAGTAAAGATAAGTTTTTTATTTGTTGGGACCGTTGTAACTTCGGTCAAAGTATTGGCATTAATTGAATCCATAATAAAAATAGCTGCCATGGAATCAACATGACAGCATCTCCTTTCTATTCAATTTATTTTCAAGTTCTGTAATCTTCTGAGACATTTCTTGCATAGCTTTTACCATATATCCCATAAGATAGAAATCATTTACACATTTTGGATTTTTAGGCAATCCATTTTCGTCAAGTTCATCTGAACCACTTGTTGCAAGACGTGAATCCAATTGTTCAAGCTCATCAGCAATAAATCCTATATCTTGATGCGAATGATCTGTACGCCAATCAAACTGTCGTACTTTAATTTTATCTATAAGATTAATGGCATTAATAGTGGAATCATGAATATTATCTTTAAGACGAATATCAGACGTAGAAACCTGAAGCTCACCGGAAACGGATGGAAGAGTAACATTTATTGTTCCAATTTTAGACTCACACGGCTCAATATACGTAATACCTTGATCGTATTTAAGATAAATATATCCACTTTGGCAACTATTTTTTACTCTTGAAGATATAAAAGCAACACTTGACCCTCCATTTTCTGTTGGAACGCTAAAACTCGCAGATGATATTGAGTTACATGGATATATAGATGATCCAATGTTATTTACATATAAGTTGGAAAATTTTGATGTTGTACTACCAATACTACCTTGTCCTGTGGAATTTGGTATAATTGAATCTGTATGTATTCTTGTAAAATATCCGTAATAACGTTGATTGCTTGTACCAATAAAGTAAGTAGAATCTGCAGCAGGAACTAAATTTTGTGTATTTAATCCGCCGTTTACTTTAACATTGCTTTTGATCTCTAGCTTCTTATTAATTATCAAATTGTTGTTAACACAAACAGTATTTCCAGTAATAAAATCTGCTCCGCCACTTGTACTACCAATTTCCATATTATAAATGTCTGGCTTATCAATTATAGAGTCCCATGAGTAGGTTGCCGGGATATCATCTGTAACAGCAATCATTCCAGACTTGTCAGGGATTTCCAGGTTTACATTTTTATTACCAGAGTAACCAATTCTAGCAGTATAACTACTTGTTTTGGCTCCATCTTTGTAAATATTATTATATAGTAGTAGCAATGTGCGAGAGTTTGTTTCTCCATTATCTAAATATCCTAATATTGAAGAAATGTTAATAGTAGGATTATTATAATCATCTAAAAAATTTACTGCTCCAGTTATACTACCACCAGAAAGTGGAAGATAATCATGAGTATGATTAATATCCGATTTTCCAAAAAGTTTATCATCCATCTGAGCTTGTGTATAATACAAATCATTGTGGTTATGCGCAGATGGGGTATATGTAGCTGGTTTACCGGTAATTGCAGTCCATGTTACAGAGTCAGCAGAACTTGCGGTTCCGTATAATCTACCCTCAAATCTATTTGCTCTAATTGTTTCAATTGAAAGGACACCGGCTGTTGTTAATATTGCTTTTGGGTAATAAGTAGTTCCATCGTCACTATAAGCAAATCCAAATCCAATGCTTTCATTAGAATTTGCTCTGATATTACCTATTTGCCAATGGCTTGAATAGTACTTAAAATCAAGTGCGTTTCTAAGGGCATATTTTGCCGATGCACTCATAGGTTTAGATACAACAACTGATCTACCGCCAATTGATATAACCTTTCCGCCAAGAGCAATTCCTATATCCAGTTTAAATGAACGACCTGTAAATGTGCCATTAGCATTCTGTTTAACTGAAATATCATTTGATTCATTTCCAGATGCTAGTATAGGTGTCTGTGCGGATATCATTAAAGCGCTTGTAGCTGCACCACCAGCGGAAGATGATGCTGCATAGTTGTGTGTATGCTCGGATGGTGCAAACGTTTTCGGGACATCCGTCAATTTATTCCAAGACACAGTACTACCAATTGGCATATAGTTTTTTAAAAGATTTGTCGTTTCTGTCTCGGTAAAATATCTATCATCATGTGTATGGTTTATATTTGATTTGCTATCAAGAGATGTTTGTAAGTTTGTTATTTCTGCAATCATGTGACCATGGGCAGATGGAATATATGAATCTGGCTTGTTTAATACATTAATCCATGCAACAGCATCTGCTGAAGCAGCTGATTTAACAACTTTGTCCTTGTCAGCCGTATTATCAACATTTGATAAACCAACATCCCCTTTTGCATGTTTGTGTCCCAAGTCTGATTTCTGTAACAGCAATTCATTTATTTTTGTCTGTGTATAATAAACTGAATCGTGATTATGTTCTATGTTAGCTTTTTTATTTAAGAATGCGGTAATCTCAGCTTCTGTATAATATAGATCATCATGGTTATGTTCTAATGGTGCAGCACCTACCTCAACATATGTGTAAGTTGGCTTTGTTGCTTCTTTAGCCCATGGAAATACATCTGAGGCTGGCATTGAATCCGGCTTTCCAGTAATTCCACTCCATGGTACTTTTGATGCAGATGTTGCATTACCGGAAAGATCTCCCAATATAATATTGGCTTTTAGGCTGTCAACAGTAAACTGTCCCGAATCAGATAAGAGAGCTTTCGGAATGAAATGTTCTCCTTCATCATGCTATACGCGAATCCAAATCCGATACTATCCTCTGCATTTGATCGAACATTACCAATTTGCCAATGAGTTTTATACCATGCAAAATCCAATGCATTACGCATTGCATATTTATCTGAAGTGTTGCTTTGCGCTACTGTAAGAGTTTTCCCATCAACGTTAAGCGCTTTGCCATTTACAGAAAGATTGACTTCAACATTAATCTCGCCATTCATAAAAGTACCATTGGTATTTTTCTTTACAGAAATATTATTCTGCTCATCACCAACGGCAAGAATTGGAGTTTGTGATGCAATATCCATTGCGTTTATTGCCGGACCACCTGGAATTGTTGATCCTGCATAATTGTCTATAAAAGCAGCAGCACCTAATCCTTTTATTTCAATATTATCTGTTTTTACACCATCTACAATAAGTTTAATTGTTCCATTCGTGCTTCCAGATTCAATTGAAACTTCTTTAACTGATTTACCGCCAAGTAATATATATTGCTTACCATTAGTATTCCAACGGTAAAATAAACCTGAAGATATGTCAATATAAAGACAATCTTCATTTCCAATTTTGGGGAACGATCCTAAAGAAGCATAAGGAAGAATTTCTTTATGGTCGGCAATATATTTTTTTATTAAATTTACGGCTTCCCCTAATCCGCTATAGTCAAGAAATTGTGTTTTCATGTCCATTATGCCCTTTCAAAAAAGGAGGGGAATTTCCCCTCCTTTACAATAATCATTCAGTTACTTTAAAAAGAGCCTGAATCTTTTCAGATGGAATAGCTTCATAACCATCACCAACAAGTCCTTGTAAGGCTGCAATATCAGTTGCATTTTTTGCAATCTTTGGTTTCTCAACTGCAAGATCATCTTCAATAGCTTTGACTTTGCCTTCTACGGTTTCAACTCTAGTCTTAACACCATTAATGGCTTCTGTATTAGCTGTGTCGGCTGCTTCAAGAGTAGGAATTTTCTTCTCAATAGCATCTACTCTACCTACGCAAGCCTTCAGAGCCTCAGCTGTTGCATACTGAGAGAGATCAGAATCAGCAAGAGCTTTAGATACGTACTCAGCAATGTAGCTTACAATATCTTTAGAGGTTGCTGTGTCAGGTAATGTACCAATCAAAGTTTTCAGATTAGCAATATCTGTTTTGTTTGTATTAATCTGGCTGTTCATTGTAGCAGCATCTGATGTATGATTTGTGATCCAATCAGAAATTTCTTTCAGAGTATCATAAGCTTCTGGAGCCTCTGCTACGATTTTAGCTACAGCATCGGAAACGGCTTTCTTTACAGAACCATCGCCTGTTCCGTTCAGGGTATCAATAGCTCCTTTGTTTGCTGCGATGTCTGCTTTAATCTGCTTGTCATCGTAAGCACCGGCAGTAACAACTTCTTTAATGTAGTCAACTACGTTCTTAGCTGTTGCATCGGCTGGAATAGTACCAACTACACCTAACACCTCTGCTTTTGCAGTATCTGCAGCACCAGCAGCATCAAAGTCTGTAACAGATTTTCCGGAATCTACCAAATTACCATCTTTGCTAAGACTTGGAATATTACCCTCTACTGCGTTCTTAACTTTATCTATTTTTGTCAGTGGCTGTGGAAGACTCAGTGTAAATACGGCATCTTCGATTGTTACTGGTGCAGTTTTAGTATAAAAGTAAATTGTGTATCCATCCTCAGACTGGGATACAGTTTTAATGGAGTTTGCTACAGCATCGGAAATCTTTTTATCAATCTGCACATTGTGAAGATTCAAGAACTCCTGAAGATTATTAATTGTCATGAATTGTAATTTTCCAGCCATTATATTTGTTCCTCCTTGGAAATTTAGTTAAATATGTTTGCAATATCAGCAGATTCAAGTCCACCGATTTTTTTATCTAAAGCTTCGTCTATTTTCTTATCAACAAGATCTGATACAGTCAGCTCAAGCTGTTCCTGAATGAATTGTTTTGCAGAGTCCGCAGACATAAAATTCTGATCATTTACCCATTTTTCAGTTACATATTTGTCCGTTACGTAATCACCATCTTGTTGGATAAAGTAGAGAAGTATAGAATTGCCTTTGAATTGAGTAATAGATGTGCCGTGAGTATCTTCATCATGTGAAACTAAAAAGAACACTTCATCTGCAGAAGAGTGAACGGTGGTGCTATTACCACCAATAATAAATTGACCCTTGATTTTATAAATTCCATCATCAAGAGTCGAAATTGTGACCGGTACTGTAAGAGATCCGATCAAATATTCAATTGGTTTATCTGTGAGCTTTCTATAAGACAGACTGTTAATATAATCTACAACAGTTTGCTTATCTTCGAGATTTCCAATAATATTATCTAATATAGTAGATAGCTCTGAGGATTTTATATAATTATCAAGCCCGATTTGTCGTTTTACTTCATCAACAATATGGTCCTTGTCCTCGTCTGTCATGGATAGATCATAAGAGAAGAGTAATTTCTTTTCATTAAAAAACTGAAGATTTGATCCAGAAAATCTTACGTCAGTGATTTGTTTATCACCTTTTGTATATCTGATCTCATTATCTTCAGTCATCCATGCAATTACATTTCCGTCTTCTATATAGCAAAGCCCTGGATATTTTAAGATACCTCGCTGAATTGCTTTTTCAGCAATCGCTTTTGTTGAGGCAGTAAAAAATACTGGTAATTTTGCCATGTTAATCTACCTCGTGTAATTTTGCGTCTATTTCTTCGTATTCTAATCGTGAAATAGGCTCAATTTCGTATATTGTGTTATCAAGTGGGAAATTATACAGCCCATCAATATGCCAGCCTTTTTTACCGTCTGAACTTAAAATAGCCTGTGCAATTTTGATGTCACATAAAATCAGTATTTTATGTTTCTCTTGGTACTGTATATAGTGAATTTCCTTAATGACATCCACAATATCTTGTGTCATTGAATTAGTTACTTTGTAGTACATGTGATTTCTCCCTTCATATTAAAAAGAGAGGTAGGTTTCCCTACCCCTCACATGTAATGCTAAACATAAGAAGAACTCCATTTTCCTGTCCAGGATAAGAATATCCATATGTATCACCTTGCTCACTTACAGAGTAAACCCAGTTAGATACCTGGGCATTTGGTGATCTAGTCCAGTAAGACTCGTAAACATCTGGACTTGAAGTTCTTGCCTTCTTTCTTGAATCGTTATCAACATAATATTGAATTGTTGCATTTGTTTCAGAACTATACGGATCACTTCCTGCAGAAGCATCAATATCATATAGTGCTGGTACATAAAAACGACAATTAGATGTTGATATTGTATTCGATTTATTTCCAGTAGAAGAACTAACTTTAACAGGCTTAATCAGTGCTTTCCAGAGTGGTGGTATAGCTTTCGTTATACGAGTGTTCATCCACGTATTAAGCGTAGATTCTGCCCATCCACCGGTATTTGTAGACTTGTTACTATAAGCTTTCTTAGAACCAAGAAGATTTGAAGCAATAAATGTTACATTTGCTCTCTTAGAAGCGACATCTGATAAGTAGTATGCTTTAAATTTAGCTACTTCCATTGGAATCGTTTCATGAATCCATGCTGCAATATCCGAACATTGTTCTTCACCAAGGTCTGAATACCACAGTTTGCACCAGTGGATCTTGCCTTTTGCATAGTTTTCATAAGCACCATCATCTGCCTTTGAGCATCCAAAAACAAGAGTTGATGTGATTTCGGGAATACGGATTGCCTGAAGAGTAGCAGTAGAGATTGCATTTCCAGACATATTAGAATTGTATACATAGAGCTTTTGACTTCCTGCCTTATGACGAATTACAATAATTTCACGTCCACCGGAGCTTGATGCATTCGCACTATCAGTTCCCCATGATAATTTGTAACTCTGACTATACCATAAGCGGAATCCGTTAGAACCATCACCCTGGAAACACTGTGCCAAAGTAGCACCTGTTGCGTTCTCGTTATCAAATTCAAAGTCAATCGCAAATGTGAAATCCTTATCCTTATCCATAATAGAGATTCCAGTATCAATATGGTTTGTTCCGTCAAATACTGTTGTGGAAGAGATTAATTCTTCTTCCTCAATATCGTTGTAATGGAAGTCAACTCCAAGTGTAAAATCAAATGAGTCTTTCAGTGACAGAACTTTCTGCTCAAGTCCCATTTTCATCATTGCATATAACTCAACCTGAGACAGGTCTTTGAGATCTTTATCATTGAAGTATCCGTCTACATATTCACAGGTGTCAAACACTGCGTTTACAGTTTTATCACCGTTTACATATCCGGACTGATCCCATCCTTTAAATAAATTGTATTTATAGGCAGCTTCCTCGGCTGTGTATACAGGAGTATCACCCTCGTATTTAACATAAGTTCCATATGGGGCTACAGTTTCCTGTAAGGTTAAACCTTTAGAGTTATACTTTACGGTATAATTTCTGATTGTACTTGTATAAACTGCATTGATAACTCTATCTGCAAAGATTTTATCTGAAAGAACAGTGTCCCATCCCTTAAATGTAAAATCATTTTCAATGGTACTTTGTTTTATAGGTATAGCTATAGGATCATCCTGACGAGTTGTAGGATCTACAGCGCATGAGCCTTTGTCAACATACTGAATATCTAACACAGTTTTGTTTGAATCGTCATTTAAGAATGAAACTTTAAACTGTGCAATCATAGAATCGTATGTGATTGTAAGATTTGTCCAGATACCTGGCTCGTCATCAGTTCCAACAAAGTCTTTATACTCCTGTTGACGCATAACTGGAATGTGAATAGTTCCTGTTAATACAGACTGGTCAATGGTAATACCATTTTCGTCAATACCACCAAGCTTTGCTAATTTCTTTAAAAGATCAGTATTTTCAAGATTCCAGTCAATACCTGTAATACTTACGGTCTTAAGTGTCGAAATAGCAGTTTTTATAATTTCAAGTGCATCCACAATAGAATTCTGGCAAACAAATGTCTGCAGATTATCATAAGATGCTACATTAAGATTTGTAAGGTCTTTCAGATTTTTAAACGTAAGAGTATTAATTGTTGCAGGTAAATATGCATTCTTAATCTTACCGTGATTAGCAAGCAGGAAAGAAGTAATAGCAGTATTCTGTGCGTAAAGATTAATAAGATTCTCACATGCAGAAAGATTTACAGATCCTGTTAAGTTTGGACAATTCTTAATATTAAGAGTTTCAAGAAGTGTATTATTACCCATATTGAGAGCCGTTAAGAACGTATTCTGATAGCCATTTGTTTCATTACCAATAATAAGAGTTTTAAGCTTCGATGCTTTAGAGAAATCATTATCATGGATATAACAAGCAGATAAATCATTAAGTGCCTGGATTCTTGATGCGCAATAGATAAGAATGGCAGTATCATCCATATTAGTTAAGTTAGTTGTAATTTCATATTCCTGACCTGCTTTTGCACGAATCTGAGTTGTTTCCGGTGAATTACCATAAAGTACAGAAATATACATGTCTGAGTATGGAACAATTCTTAATGTATAATCTGGTTTTACAACAGCTGTCTTAGGAGTATTACAACGGAACATAATCTGATCAGACTTAACATCAGTATGAAGGAATTTTGTTCCCATATATGCATGTTGATCACGTTCCCACTGTCTACGCTGATATTTTTTACGTCCGTTCATCATTCTTTAAGGAATCTGTCTGACTTTGTTACTTCAGTTTTTCCTGGAAAGATAACACCTTGATATGTACGAAGATATAATCTTTCGTAATGGATTCTCCATAATTCTTCTGGAAATTGATTCTGCCAAGCATCGAATTCATTAATAAGATGAGTATCACTCCAACAGTTTGAATCTACAGACTGATATAATGATGCAAGTTGCTTTGGCATTAAATCACGAATTCTACACCATAATACAGATTCTGCAGCGTTAAAGATGTATCCAGAACTTGGATCTCCATCTGTCTTATAATCGGTATCTTCTTTGCCATAAGACATAGTAAGCTCGCCACTGTTATTGATTCCAAGTCCTGTATCGTTGTCGTAATCCCACAAGTCATATCTATATCCATTGTGAATGGCAGCTGCCGTATCATCTATAGTGTAATACTTAGCTTTATCACCAAGGGTAGAAGCTTCTTCATTGCTAATATAATGTTTTGCCCAATGTGGGAATACATTTTTTGAACGATTGTCAATCATTGTATATCTAAGTGTGAAGAGGTATAAATACAACACCGAATTGACAATGCACCAATCGCCTAAATGAGCTACAAAATCTTCATTAGAAGATGTAATTACAAATTCATAGAAGTCTCTCCAATTTTGTTTATTTTGTTTACGAATCTTTTCTTTTGCTTCATCACTAGAAATCGCAGAACCATCCTTTGAATCTCCACAACAGTCATATCTAAATTCAAATGATCCATCCCAGTTATTATAAAGATTGTCGTATGCTGTATTACCAGCTTTCCATTCATCTTTAGAAATAGGATATTTCATTGAACCATCTGAATTTGTTACACCGGTTTGGAATACAGAGTTTGGAAGTGTATTATCGCTAATTTCAATACAGCATTCGTTCATATCATCTGGATCATAAGCTCTTGTTATATCAGTTTTTTTTGAATCACCCATATTGGCAAGAGAGTAGAAGTGCCATTCTGTATCATTAAACTCTCTATGAGTAGAAATATCCGGATCACTTTCTTTTACAAAAATAATACAGTTTACAAATTCCATAGAGTTTTTAATCTTTTTATCCTTACGAGATGCAGGAGTAGAATATGGCAGATAATCATTATATCTTTTCTGAAGAAGTGCGTTATTTGCCATTTCAGAAGAAGCCACATTTACTTTAAAATTCAGCCAGTTATTAGGAACGGAGTTTCGAGTAAGAGATATCTTACCATCACCCTCTGTATATTCGGTTCCATCGCCAAGAACAAGTTTTGTTTTATAATTTGGATCAAGATCAATTTTACTATTTACCTTATGAATTCCATCAAAACAGCAAATAACATCAATGTTTCTTGCTGCAAAACCATATTCATTAGAGGTAGTGCCCTGTCCAGCGTGACAGGCGTTAGTAAATTTCCAGTTATCAAATTTTGGATCGCCATTTACATAAACACATTCCATGGAAGTATTTAGCACAAAATCCTTCTTATCATTTGTAAAATGTGGCGCTTCAATCTTAATAACTCTTAAATCAGGACATGCTTTTGCAACCGAATCCGGTGTAAGAGCATTGTTTTCGTTATAAATCTGATTTCGGTTATATCTATCGATCATGTCATCAGAGTTTCTTGCGTCTGCAATGAAGTTAGATAATACGTCAGAATCTGTTAGAGCTGCACTATAAGCTTTTATCCTGTAAATCAACACATCACAGTCTGGAGATCCGATAGAAATTGGAGCAGGAGTGTACTGATGTAATCTATGTGAATTATCATAAATAATAGGTCTGCCACCAACACCATCTTCATATGTCATGATAATAGATGTTGCTGTTGTACTTTTAGTATCAATTGAATTGATATTATATTCATACTCAATAATATCTTCTTCGGAATATGGGAAATAAAGATCGTCTGTGGACGTGTAAATGTTTGCCTCATGAACTTTCATTTCAAGTCCAATATTAGAATCTGCCAATCCATCGAGACATGACAAGAAAGTGGCAGAAGCATTTCTTACATTTTTAGTTTTGAAAATAATCTTAAATTCAGCACCAGTTTGTTTTGGGTCTTTGGCAAACAGATTATAACTAATAGAAGCAGTAGTACCTGCTTTTACGCAGAAATACTGATTTCCATCATCATCAATCTGATAACCACCGTTGTCCCAGTCAAAGTTATCTGATACAGTCAAAGCAACTTCCGAATGATTTTCATCGCTCCAAAGTCTGTTCTCGTCACCATTTGATAAACCAACTGGGTTAAAATCAAATGCAAGATTTGTAGTAATTGGATTTACATCTATATCAAGTTTTTCAATATGTGCGGTAAGAATTTTTGTGATTTTCTGACATGAAATAGTAAGATTTTTCTGACCAACCTCAGAAGATTTAAAACTCCATACTTGCGCAGTTCTGTCAACTGTTAATGTAGAAACTGTTTTTCCATCAATAGACAACTTAACGGTAGCAGGATTATGAGCTGGGTCATAAACAACATATTTAATACTTGTAGCCTGATATTGTTTTGCAGTAAATTCTTGCTGTGAGCATCCGATAATAGGAGTTCTGTTTGACGGATCAACGCATACAATATCTTTATAGATAGTAGCAGAAGTAATATCTTTATTATTTACTGTTGCTGTCATATATACTTTAAGGAAATGAGCACCATGTTCCTGTTTTGGAATATTGTATGATATAATACGACCGGAAGCCTGTGTTGTTACGGATTCTAATTCCTGTCCATCCAAGATAAAATGAATGGTCTTATTTACATTACCATAAGGTGTATATCTAAATACTACGTCTGTATCAGTGTAAATCAGTGTATCATCAAATGTACTTTCAAGCTTAAATTCTACAATAGTAACAGTCCAAGTTTTATATGACATTGTTCCAAAGCTATCCGTGATACTAACTCTAATCTGATTAGAGCCTACTGATAAATACTCTGTTAAATCAACCTTGTTAGTTCCCTGAGAAGCAGTGGTTGTTGATACAATTGTATTTCCTACTTTCCAAATAGCTGTACCATCACCAGTTGTATCGCCAGTGTTATCAACAGAGCTAAATGTGTATTCGATTTCTGCTTTATCACCAAGTAAGAAAATTGCATCTGCAGGAGTTACACGTTCAATTGTGATAGTAGAAGTGTTAGACCCACCACCACCTCCGCCACTTGGAAGTGTAAATGTTTTTGCAATTTCTCCGTTTTCAAACCATGTAAATGTAGTATCTACAATATTAACATCGTATGTTGTTGCAGCTGGATTCTTTTTAATTTCATCAATATCAGCCTGAATATTTGTAATGTCACCGTTAATCGTATTAAACTGTGAATCGTAGTCGGCAATATTCTGTTTTAAAATATCTGCTGTATTTTTGGCTTCAGATGCAGTTGAACGAATTGCTTCGTCTGCTTTCTCAAGGTCCGTTGTCTTTGTTTTTAATGCTGTAATATCAGAAGTATTTGTTTCAACCTTTTTGGAAAAGTTAGTTACCGAAGATTCCACAGCATTTACCTTTTCTGATACAGGACTGATTTTTGTATCAACTCCTGTATTAATTTCCTCTTTTAGAGCAGCTGTCCACTGTGCAGACGGTTCAATAGAGCTAAGTTCCACAGACTGAATTTCTGTTTCGCCATTTTTAAAAGTAAGCTTACCCTTACCACCTTCAACGGCATAAGTAACATTTAAGTTTGATAAACTGTTAATTGTGATAGTTGTCAGAATAACAGTACCATCTTTAAATACAAGTCTTCCAGTTGTGTTATCATAATCGACCTTAAGATTTTTTAAGCTATCAATTCCGCCTATAGCATCATTGAGTTCTCGAACCTTAGTATCAATCTCTGTTTTGTTATAATAATTTTCTGCAAGATTTGCGTTCACATCTGCTGTTACAGATTTTTTCACGTCCGCCTTAATAGTATTAACATCTACGGAAGCAGCAGAAGCTTTTGCCTGATCAGCGTATTCTTTGGCTTCGTTAACATGACCCATTATGGTTGTTACAAAACCTGCATACCAGTCATCTGATGGCTCAACAATACCATCATAATTTAATCCCTCAAGGACAGTAAGTCTACCATTTGGTCTTGTTCTCCAAACGTATGTATTTCCTTTCTCGTTTGAGCCAGTTGCCATAATTTCAAATCTGACATCACCGGCGATAGCAGTAACATTCTGATCAACTAACCAACCAAACGTAATATTTGTTGTACTTGATGCAACATTTACAGCTGTAGATACTTGTCCTTTTTTAGTAGACACATTTTCGTATCTAATTTGAATCAGCATTTTCATCAGGTCAATACCATCCCAATATCTCGGAATACGGAATGGAATATACTGACTGTTTGTTTCCTGAACAATATTAATCTGTGAAGAGTCTACTGTTACATTTTTTAATTTATCCACTGTTGAATATGAATTATCATAGTATTCATCATAGATAACATATCGTCCATCTGTGCATAATACATATCCATCGTCAACAACAGCAGTAGTGGCTAAATCAGCCTCCATGGTAGAGATATCACTATCATCGGAAGCTGAATTAGCCAATATTTGTGCTTTTGAATCTTTAAATGACATGTTCTCCCTCCATCTTTTATTTTAATAATTCATCAAGGCTCTGTACGCCTGTAACTTTGTCAATATGTGTAATACCATCTTGAGTGCCATCTGGATCTGTACCTGTAAGTTCTTTTGCAATAGAGTCTGAAAGGTCTGCAATCCCAACACCATCACCTGTATTTCCATTAGCGTTTACAAGAGTCAGTTTCTTTGCTTCTGAATCAAGTTTCATATCAATTGGCATATTGTCATAAGTTGCCTGACCAAGTTTTTTAATATCTTCAGCAGTTGCCATAAGTGCAAGAATTCTCTGGTCAAGTTCAGTTAACATTTCACTTGGTTCATAACTATCAAACTGTGCTAATTTTGTAATGTGGATAAGTCCAGATTCAGTTTTTCGAACATAAGAAGTGGTAGTATCAGATTCTTCATCATGAACAAGTTTTAAGAAAGTAAATGATACCTCGATATCACCTGGTTCTGCAGAGATATTGGCTGTCACAGGAATAGTATATAAAATATGACTCTCATCAGTTGTTGTATCTGCAATGAGCTGAGTCATCTTAATTTTCTTTGTAACCGGAAGAACATATTTCATATAAGCAGTAGTATCTGTCATATCAATTTGTTCTTTATAAAGTTTATTAATAATAATCTGGATAGAGTTCACGCAATTACTTTTCTCCATCAGACTTTCTTTTACTGTAGTAATAACATTATTGTCATCTGTAATTCTAAGAGTGTACATTTTACACCACCTTTCTAACAATAATAACAAATATATAATTTACGGAATAATAGCCATCCAACTAACCGTCAGTTTTTTATCAACCCCATTTTCATTGTTATAAATACAAATAGTGGCACCAGTTTGACTTTTATTTGTTATTGAAACGGCATAGTTTTGGGGATCTGTTTGATTAGTTGTCGCGAATACGACTGGAATAGATTTGAATTTATTTGGGAATGTTAAAGTATAAGTTTTTGCGCCAGCTGTAGATCCAGTTGTAAATTCAAAAGAACCAACCTGATAACTGACTACAAAATCTACATTATTTATATAATAATAATCTGATGGTTTTTGTCTTTGTTTTAGTGGAATACGAATCTGTGCGACTGTTTCAGAAGTGCTATTTGATTCAGATATATAAATATATCCAATAAGAGGGTATGGCTCTTGAAGCAATGAGTTTGGGACATCTACATAAAATTTATTATTTTTCAAAGATGATTTAACCTGAAGTGCTTCTTCACTCATTCTATTGCACCAATGAATCACAGGCGGAGAAGTCAGACCAAATGTTTCAAAACATATGGTCTGTCCTTTATCCCATTGTGTAAGATGATTTATTCTAGTAACACCATCAGACTCATAGCAAGTGATATCAAGTACACTTCGCATATGTGCCTCCTTAATTTATTCAACTGCAGCTTCTTTTGTTTCATCAGGTTCTGTATCTGCTTTTTCCTCTTTCTTTTCTGGTTCCGGTTTCTTTACAAGAAAAGCGTCAATAATAGCATAATCATTCATAGTTGCGTTAGGTGCATCAACCTCATAAAGAGAATCAAATTCTTCCTCGGTGAGCTGTGGAATATCTACATCAATCTGATACAGAAGGATAGGAGTGAATTTAGCCATAAATTTCTCATAAGCTTCTTTGTCATCGTTAGGAATAGCTATTCCACCTTCTACCTCTTTACCATATTCCTGAATTAATTTATTTTTCTGATCATCACAGTCTTTAATTTCATCTTGAAGTTTACGAAGTACACGGAAGAGTACGAATGCTGTTTTGCCTTTAGCGTTACTGAATTTCTTAGTTGCCTCAATAATATCGTAAATAGCTGCGTTTGTGATTTTCATAGTAGTTTTTCTCCTTTTTATCTTAATTTTTAATATAAAAAGAGCATTCCTGTTATAGAATGCTCTTAGTTGATTTGTTGCTCTAAATATTCAATTCGTTGCTTTAATTGCTTGTTTTCTGCTTTTAATTCAGCATACATTTCTTGGATTGATTTTGTAATAAGACTTTCCATATAGAATGTATTTACACCATATGGTTCATTGCTTTCAGATGGTTTTATTACCATGTTAGGGTTTATATCTTCTAATTCTTGAGCAATATATCCTAAATCTATATAATTATTTGATTCTTTCCATATAAATTCTCTATGATTTATTTTTAAGATTTGGCTTAATGCATTGTCGATATTGGTGTTTTTTATATTTCTTTTTAATCTCCTATCAGATGTTGTAAGTTGAAATGTTCTTGTCTCAAATTTTTGATAATCCCATTTTCCACGAATTGTAATTTTATTGTCTACGTTAGTTCTGATAATTGATACATAATATTTTCCACCATCATCTGTTGATGTACAAATTGCAGGTCGATAACTTGTTGACTCTGAATTAATTATGTATCCATTAACATTACCACTAACATCTCCAGTAACATTTCCATTTAATGTCCCTCTTATAATACCACCAGATATAGAAACGCTTGTATATGGGGCGACAGAATAAAAATACAAATATGGTTCATTATTTCCATCGAGTCCCATTAAAAGTTTTGGCAATGGTTCTACGTCACTTATTCCATAATCATACTTCATAGATAATTGTCCATTCCTTAATTCTGTTATGGTGTTGTTTCCCTTTGATGTTATGCCACCTAAAATATCTGCGTTTGAGCAATGCATACTACCATCTTGATTTACATAAAATGCTCCACTTCCAGCCCAGAATGCATATTTTCCAGAAGTTACACTAAGACCACAACTATCAGAGCCACTTCCTGCTGTGCCGTATGGTTTATTGTAAATAGAACCATCATTACTAATATTGAAAAGCCCAATCTTTCCAGACGATGCGGTGATTGTTCCTGATATAGTAGCATCAGTTGCGGTCATATTACCTTCACTATCAACAATAAATTTATCAGATATACTTAATCCAGAATTACCAAAATATGCATTACCAGGGCCGCCTATGTTATATCCACTTCCCTTATAAATAGCATCAGAATTTATATTCCACGGACCAATACTTCCTGTTGATGCAGTAATATTTCCACTAAAACTTCCGGTAGCTGCCTTTAACTCTCCTGAAAAGGTTCCGGTGGCTGCCTTTAATTCTCCTTTAAACCATCCAGAGCTTGCATATATTGTTCCGTAAATTATTGCATTACTTGCTTGAAGAAGCCCATTTGTAGATACTTTTATTCCAGTTTGACCATCAACAATGGTTCCATAATCTTTATCTTTTTCAAAATATACAGACAAGGATTCTGTTTTTGCATACGGTTCAAGATCTACTGTTCTTACATATCCATTAAGATCTGATGATTTTGCATATTCTCCAAGACCGCTTATTTTATCGGTAGAAATATCCACTCCGTCACCAAGAGTTAATGAATTTGCTATGATATCTCCAGTAAATTTTCCTGCTTTTGCATAAATAGTTCCATAAACTACTGCATTTTGTGCAATCATTAACCCATCTGTATTTACAGAAAAATAACCTTTCGTATCATCTGGATTAATAGTTCCATCAAACTGTCCAATAGAACCATTTTTCTTGACAATAAAAGCAAGTCCTTCATTTTGCATATCGGAAGTAGTTGTGTAATCTTTTAATTTTTCATCAAGCCCACTGGTTGTAACATAATTTTTTAAATCAGAAATGTTTTCACTGCTAATATTTACATTTTTACCAAGTGTAAGACTATTAGCAATAATGTCTCCACGAACAGTAAGAGTCTGTCCGTTCCACGCCATAAGTCCTGCGGAATTGTCTTCTTCTGACGCTTCTTTAATACCTACATAATTTTTAATAAGATTATACTTTGTTGTACGTTCTGCATCAGATAGAGTATTGATTCCAAACTCTTTTTCAAGATCTGTTCGAGTCATCTGATTTAATGTACTTGCAGATTTATTTTCTTTGTAAATTTTGTCATTTACATTTAGCCAAATGATATAGTTGTCCAATTCTCCAAGGAATCTTATTAACGTACTTTTCTGTAATGTAGTTAAAACTTCACTTGAATCAGTAGTATACGGTTTTAACTCTTCAATCTTACTTTTCAACTTTTCCTGGTTTAATCCGATAGGTGAAAAACTCATAGATTCTTTATATCTTAAATCATCACCGCTAGTTCCTCTTGGAGATTCCCACGAAGATATGTAATTATCAAGGAGTTTTTTATCCTTATTTATATCATCAATAATTACCTTTTCTGATTTGCCATAGAAAGTAAAAGTACCGGAATGAAGATTAATCCATCCATTTATACCACGTAAGTCATCAGTAGTAATTTCAGATGCAGTTAATGAATTTGCAAGAATCTGATCGGCAGTAATAGTATGTGCCTGAATATTTTTACCACCCATGTAATACTTATCATAATCTTCTGGTGGAATGTTCTTTGATTCAACAGCTCCAAGACTTTCATTAAACGAATACATGATAGAATTCTTTTCACCACGAATGATAAGTCTATCTACAGAAAGAGTACCTGCAGATATACGTGTCGCATTAATATCAAGTGCAAGAACGAGTTAGATGTGGTCGCATCAACATTAATTGTTTCAAAAAGACCACTGTTTGCCATCATATCTCTAGCATTAACCATTTTTGATATAACCTGTCCGAAAGCACCTGTATTAGCATTTATTGTATCAAACACACCGTTAGATACCGCATTTGAAAATCTGGTTGAACTCACCATTGCCTTAATAAGTGCATCTGAAACTTCAATTCCGGATGTATCTAATTTGCTTTTTACAGATTCTGTAATTTGGTCTTTAGCTGTGCTTACTGTATTATCAAGTAAAACAGCAAAGTCATCACGACCACCGTTATAACTAATCATGTTTGTGAATTCAATTTGAAAATTATTTTCAATAACGCATGGATTAAAAGTGAGAGATGAGATACGAAGTTTTAAAAAATACTGATCATCTTTATCGAATGAGAGATGGATAAAATTACCTATATCAAAATTTCCTTGCCATTCTTTAAATCCAGGAATAGCAAAAATGTTATCCATTGTAAGAGTGAATGATAATTGTGGCTGACACACCTTAGAAAGCTCTGTTGTTGCATCTTGGAATAATTCGTATTGAGTATTGATTATCTCTGCAGCAGTGTTTGTAGAAATGGTGATAATATTATCATTTACATAATCTGTCTCATTGTACAGTTTATTTAATGTTTCAAGATCTTCCTTTGTAAATATGCCGCATTTTTCTTTATTGTTAATTGTTGCAACTTCGGACATATTTTTTGAAAAACCATTCATTAAATTCTGAATATCATCATATTCGCCTTGTCTTTGCTTAATGGCACCAGAGCATCCACCTTTTTCTGGTTCCGCATATAAGTTCCCATTTTCATCTTTTCCGTATTCGTATTCCCAATACTTCAAATACTTATTATGAGAAATATTATAATTGGACTCTGTTAAGTGACCTTTTTCATCTTCACTTAAATCTTTCCATGCCTTTTTATAAGCTTTTAAAGCATCAATATTATTCAGATATGTTTTCTCTTTTGTTTTTAACTCTTGAAGACCAAACAGATCCCAATTTGTATTCCATTCTTCAATCAAATCATCTACTTCATTGGACTTTTTATCATCCTGTGTAGGATCTGTATTATTTTTATATTCAATGGTTTTGTCGATAATTTCAAGAATACCCTGATATGCAATATAATCTTGCTCCGCACCTTTATTAAGCCACTTCTGGTTTTTTTCATCCCAGTAGCCAAGATTCACATCTTTCAGTGCATCCATATATGTAGTATACTTCTTTTTAATAGTTCCAAGGTCTTTTACGGTAAATTGTTTCCAATTATTATTCAACCCATCATTCGGAACTCTAAGATTGATTTCATCACGCTTTTCCATATATAAGCTGTACTGACGATTGTAATACATGTATTTTTTACGTGCTTCGTCAAGCTTAGATAACCATTGATTATATCTGTCAATTAACCCTTGACTTACATGTTTTGTACTAAGATAATAAGAAAGATTCTCAATAGTAGAAGAACCAAAATTGACTGCATCAATTGTAAGGTCATCTCCACCACGTACTTCAAATCTTGTCATAATATTATCTTCTTGAGCTGGTGCATAATTCAACGTCTGAATCAAATTACGATAAGAGATAAATACATTTGAATCCTTACCGTAATCTTTTACGCTATATACATTAATTGTCCTGGTCATAATATTAAAATCGAAAATACATTCGAATTTCTTTGATACATCCTGCGTTAGAAATGCATATACATTTTTTGAGTCTATATCAAATGACCGCTTAGAATCAACCATTTGTGAAGTAGTAGTAACAGTTCCATCATCGTTTACTTTAGTCTCTATAACCGTTGTTTCTCTTATTGTCTGATCAACCCAACCAATTTTCCATCCAAAAACCTTTTCAATTGCAATATCAAGCAATGAAAAATCTTTGTACAGTTCATCATATAAAATAATGTTTTTAACTGCTACTTTAACACCTTCATCGGTTTCTTTTACATTGCCATTAATCAAATATTCACGGCTGTCTGTCTCTCCGGTATTAATCTTAAAGTTTTTTAGGGTTTTTAATGCAAGTTCGCATTCGCATGATTGTGCAGATACTGATTTATATTCATCAAATCCATCATTTGAAACTTCCGGATAGGACATACGAAAATATCCAATTCCATCAACAAATATGTACATTGCCTCGTCAAGCATGTCATATCCATTAGATTCTTCGCCGTTCACATATCTATGCACATCAAACTGGATAGTATCAAAATTATTAAGCTGTTTCGTATAACTGACAGATTGAAGATCAATTCCATTCAATTCACAGATTATTGTATTATCTGTTTTGCATAAATAAAAACGAGCCGGTTCAGCAAGCCCAAAATAGTCGTAATTAAAATTCATTAATAGGCACCTACCTTTCTTGGGCATCTGAATGTCATTTTAATACTGCATCCACCTGTTATTTTAAATTTGTTTACACCAGGAACTAACCTAACCCAATATAATTCCAAACTACCATTATCTAAATTTGTAAGGTTGTCAGATGTAAACCCAAGATCGGATAATTGAACCGGAATATTCTTTTTCTTTGTATTACTGTAATAATAAATTTTATGATTTTTTGAATCTATATAAAGTGGATTTGTGTAATCAATTGCATTTGGAATTGTAAGAGTAAGACTATGACTTAATAAATCATTAGTAGAAATTTCGGAATAATTATCAATTGTAATTTGCGTACCTGCATAAGAATAAATTGCTATTAACGGATATGTAAAATCACCAATCTCATCTGTATCATTGTTCACTTCAAATAATTCTGCGTTTTGAATTGTTACCTCAACATTTTTATTGTTTACAGATACATTTTTATCATTTACTGCAAGTAAACAATTCTCTAAGTTGTTATAAGCAAACTCACGTTCGTTACTCCATCCATATGGAGAATCTGCAGTAAATGTATACGTAAGCATTAAAATACCACTACCATAAACGTTAGTTACATCTGTAAATACTCCATAATAATTAATAGGGTCAAAAGCTTCATCTTCAAAAAATAGAAGAGTAGGTGTACGTGGTCCTGTTAACCAGGCGTTTATATCTCTAACTTCTTCTCTTGAAAAAGCACGATTTTCAGGTTTGGTAATTGTTACTTCAAATGTAAGTACATCTGAATATTTTGTATTATACCAATTTGATACAGGTCGTCTGCTTGTAATTTCACCTTTTAAAATTTCTCTTGTTAATCCCATTGGAATTGATTCTGGCTGTTCAGAGGCACAAATAATAACTCCAAAATCATCGGAAGATTTTCCGTTATATGTAAAAGAAGAGCCAAATATAGCCATATTAATCACCTACTTTCTATTCAGACTATTATTGACAAAAATTATTACTTGAATCATAATGGATTTTATATATAGATTTGTTTGAAGGATGGGAGAGAAGATGAGTCTAGTAATTGCTGCAATCTCAAAAGATAATGATATTATTGTATGCGCTGATTCCAGAATTGTGGATAAAAATGGTAATATAGTTACCGAAAACGAGAATAAAATTTACCAGATTAGTGATAGAGTTGTTATTGGTTATGCTGGCAGTAAAAATGATTTTGATTGCCTTAAGGTATACTTAGAAATTAAATCAATACTATTAGATATAAATGATGTAGAATGTATATACGAAGAAGTGAAAAGTTATGAAGAAAATCATGCATCAAATGATGGAATTCATTTACTTATTGCAGGATTTAATAAGTGTGAAATACCACAAATATATCTTGTAGGTACTGAAAAACATGAATGTGGTATCAGTAGACTATTATCTACAGACTATATGGCGATTGGTGATTATGGTTTTGATCTTTCTCTAAATACTCAAAAAGAGCTGACTGAAATCATATGTGATATGAAAATAATAATAAGTAATAGAGCAGAAGTGAATAATGGTATAAATACAAATATTAATACAGTTATTTTAAAGTCCAAATAATCCACCTGGATGACCGCAAAAGTGATATTTGCCTTTTATAAAAAGCCAATCAAAATATTCTTTTACATCCTGTGGAGAAAGTGATACTTTACTATAAAAACTACTTATTTCTTTGCCATTATGGTATTCTATAATTTTATAATTACCTATTATAAATGTATGATCAAAAATTTTAACATGCATAATTAGTCCTTTTATTACATAAAAATTAACATATTGTTCCACCATGTGCTGTTCCAATAAATTTATCATTAATAAATAACCATTCAATAAAATTATTTACATCAGTTGGATTTATTCCATTGCAGCATGACATACCACCAACATATTTTTCGTTTTCATATAAACGTATAGATGTATTATTTATTTTTAGCTTAAAATTAAAAAAACTTACTTCCATAATTATTACCTCTGTTCAAAATTAATAAAAGAGAGCATAGCTGTGACACTATGCCCTCCTGTGTTTATCTAAGACTCTTAAAATCTCTTACACGCTTCTTTTCGTATGCATCGATCTTCTTAACGACAATATCACCTACTGCATTTGCATCAGTAGCTTCATTTACAACAATATTGTAAACTGTACTATGCTCATAAGATTGATTATTTGTGTTGGTAATCGCATTCATAAGTTCCTTATACATCTCGCCAAATTGTGGTTGACTACTCTGTGTAGCGATACCTGCATTATCAATAAGCCTCTTAGTAAAGTCTGCCGTAAATACTTTGTCGCCCTGGTTTAAGAATGTGAGAGTACCATACTTTTTAGATAATACTGATTCCATTCCATTTTCATTAACTCTGTACATACCAGATTTTGGAACATAATCAGTTCCGGAAGCATAACCGGTAAGTCCTGATAATGTAGAACTAACCTGTTCGTCTGTTAATCCAACATTTTTCAGAATAGTAGAAAGATTATTGAGAACCTGCGCATTACTAAGAGCAGAATTTGAAACTGCTTCATTAATAGCTTTACTCATTTTCTCTACATTAGAGCTTATGTCGTTAGACCATTTGTCAAAATCATCACTCATATCTGAGGATAATTTATCAAGCGCATCACTTTGCATACTGAAAGCATGATCTGTCATAGTATCAGAAAGATCTTCTCTTGCATCTGATAATTGTTCCTGGATCTTTGCCAAACGTGCTTTATCTTCAGCATTTGTTGAACCCTGGAGAGCTGCCGCTTGACGTTCAAGGATCTGAATGTCTTTGGTCTTATCTTTTAAAGTTTTATCATAATCATAGTATTTTTCCTTTTCAGAAAGTGCTTCCTTACGCTTAGATATTACCTTGTTGAGAACATCCAATTCGGCTTGAGCCTGATTTTTGATAAGAGAGAGCATATCATTCTGGAGAGAACTATTTGATGAAATTAAAGAATTATATTTAGACTGAATATCTTTTATATATTCATCATAAGTCTTTTCGCCAAACTCAGAAGACATATCTTCACCATTAGCGTAGCGTTTTTTCACATCATTTTCTTTTTCAAGAAGCTTTCTCATTTCTTCTTGATTTGCAGAAAACTGATTTCTATTCAACATTACAGAAGTAGCTCCCCATTCTGTAAGAAGTCCAGTATTTTTATCAATTTTCATATCATCAGAGATAATTCCGTTCAGTGTATCAATACGGTCCTTGAACTGATCAATTTTCTCTATTGCACGATCAAACTGTTCTTCATAATAAACACCAATTTGTTGCTGTTTCAGATTTTCAATACTTGTGTCGTAATCGGTTACAGCTTTTTTTGCTTCTACAATCTCGGATTTCATATTAATCCATTCCTGAGATCCTTCTACAATTGTGCCATTATCAACACCTTCTTGAAATCTTTTCTCAAGCTCATCAACTTTGTTCTGTGCGATATTTTTCAGACTTTCAGTATTTGAGATCTTGATCTCATAATCAGAAGAACGCTCATAATTTCCATGAGCATTGTATAAATCAATGTTTGCTTCTTCCATTGCATTATACTTTTCCTGATATCCTAACAATCCTTCATAATACGTCTTCGCATTATCAAATTTACTTTGAATTGCTTCAACTGTAGCTTTAGCTGCTTCTGTCTGTGATTCCGCTGCATTAGCTGCCGCTGTTGATTCTGCATCTGTGACAATATTTAATTTCTGTTCTGTTTCGGCTGCAGTAGTAACATATTTATTATATGCTGTAAGAGCCTTTTTAAGAGACTTGTCTTTTATCTTATCGACATTTATTTCTTTACCTGCTGCTAATTTCTTTTTCTGATTATCACTCAGCTTACTACCAAACTTTTTCTTAATAGCCTTAGCTTTTTTACTAACCTTATCGTCTGCTTGTTTCTTGGCTTTCTCCTGGGCGTTAAGATTTTTCTTAGTTTCCTCCCAAGCCTTGTTGTTAATATTTGCAGCTTGCTTTGTCTGTGTCACATTCTGATCAGTTAAGGAATCCATATAGGAAAGTTCGTTTCCTTCTTGATATCCGACGATTGCTGCTTCGGCATCTGTCTTAAGAGATGAAGAATTCTTATTTGCAGTGTTAAATTTAGTTTGAGCCGTTTTCTTTTTAGAATCTGCTTTCTTTTTATTTTTAACTGCAGAATTATACTCTTCGGCACGTTTCTTCGTAGTCTTGTTAGTAATCTTACTGGTATCAATAGTCTTTCCGGATTTAATAGCTTTTTTCTGCTCATTCGTAAGACCTTTTGATTTAAGAAGTGCTTTTTTCTTTCTATTTACAGCTGTAGTTGCCTTATCTGCTTTCGCAGTTGCTGTGTCAAGATTTGATTGTGCTTTTTCTGTAACTACCTGTGCTGATTCGTAACTTGCAGTAGCAGCGTCTGCTATAGCTTTTTGTGTTGATCCACCTGTTTGAACAGCAGATAACCTTGACTGAGTTGCATTCAATCCATTAAAACCATTTTGTAATCGTTCCAATGCCTGTTCAGCTGTTTCAGTTGGCATATTAGCCATTGCTCAAACAATTCCATTTGCTCTTTCTTCAGATCAACAACAGCCTGTTTACAATCCTGTGCCTTGTCGTAATATGTTTTATACTGATCAATAGCCTCTGCCAGAGCCTTACCTTCATCAGTGCTAGTGTCCATGTCTTCAATACGATAAGCACCTTTTTGTACAAGTTTCTGATATTTTTTGGGTACATTGGTTTTAATCTCTTCGCCATCACTATTATAATAAGTGTACTCGTTTGCTATAGAGTTAGCCTTTTTCATATAGGTTTTTGCACCTTTCTGATTAGACCCAATCTCATAGTTCATCTTACGAATTTGCTGTTTGAGCAAAGATGTTTTAAGTGACTTCTTAATATAATCAGTGATTTTATCAGCGATTTTCTGAACCTGATCAGACCAATGCTTAATACGGATTTCTACCCAGTCATATACCTTAGTAGATTTCTTTACCTTTTCGGTATTGTCATTTACGGTGTCTGTATTTTTCTTAACAGAAGTTGTATTTTTATCGGTAGTTGTGGAATTGGAGGAAGATGAGGTTGACTGATTGCCAACTTGAGTACGATTTTTATCCCAGTTTAAATAAACACCAGAATTACCTCCTGCATAAGCACCAATAGTACCATTTGCATAAGCTCTAGCATGTCCACCTCCAGATGTAACATGTCCTGAATTGATAAGCTCGGATGTCTGCTTTTTATTGAAGATTAAGTCGCCTTTTTTTAGATTTTCAAAATGTGCACCACCAGGAATAATCATCCATTTACCATCACGCACAATTGATTCAGCGCCAATGCCTTCTTCGTTAACTAAAGCAGTTTCATCATGTGAAAGTGTTACATTTCCGCTTGCATGAGCAGGAGTATAATTGATAACATTATAAGCAGTTCCATCGGCATGAGCGACACGAATCATAGTTCCTGTAGACTTACCTGTTCCACCACTAACATGCGTAGAAACATTTGCGGAAATATTGATAGTATGAGGCTTTGACAATTCAGAATTAATAGCACTTGCCATACCAGATGTGTCAGCATTAACCTTAATAATTCCAGTCATGTTGTTGATCATCTGAGTAGCAGAAGTACCTTTATTGATAGCAGGATCATTGTTGCCATCAATTTTCATTTGAGGTTTCTGACTTTCTGCATAGTTCTTAGCTTCATCTATCTTTTCTTTTGCTTCTTCATTGTTTGCTGTAACATCAATAGAAGCGTTCTCACCGTCACCTAATAACTGATTAAACTGTGTCTCATCCAGTTTAACAGTCATATCAATCTGAGCATCTTGATTGTCTTTAATATATTGTAGCTCATCCCTAGCTGTTGATAATTGGTCAGCATTATTAACATCAAGGTCAAGTGTTGTGGCAAGTGTTTGATCATCCATTGCAAGAAGCTCGTCTACATCACCATCTTTTTCAACTTTTTCCTGTACTGTAAGCGTAACAACCTGGTTATCAACAGAATCTTTTACTCCCTGTAAAGATACTCTCTGAGAATCAGAAAGAGATGTATTGTTATTTAACTCTTCCTGAATTTCTTGACTCTTTTTTTGAAGTTCTTCTTTACTAGAAGTAGAAATATCAAAATTTAAATCAACAGTAATATTACTATCCTGTAACTCATCTTTTGCATTATCAATCTGATCCTGAACTGTAGTTAAGTCAACTTTAGGAGTTGCTTTGATCAGCCCCATATCAGAAAGAACAGCTGCTAACTGTACCGCTTGATCTTTTGTAAGACCAAATGTGCTAGAAAGGTTGTCAAGTGCTTGTTCAGCATCCTCAAAACCGGCATCATACTGTCCATCGGATAAATTTATTCCACTGAGCTGAGATTCAGAATATTGGCTTAATACTTTAAGATTTTCCTCAAGAGAAGATGTTTGTTCATCTGTCGCATTCTGAATCTTCTTGATGACTGTCTCATAATCACCAAATTTAGTTGGATTTGTGAATTCTCTTGCTAACGGATTTTCAATAGTCCCTTGCTGAGTTTGACCTTGTGGCTGTTCTTTAAGAATATATCCGTTTTCTTTTAAATATTGATCACGAGTTTTTTCAAGAATTTTGACTAATTCATCATTTCCTTCTGCAGCTGCCTGATTAATTTCATCCTGCATCTGAGTGATAACTGATTTAGCCTGTTCGAGATTCTTTGCTTCATAATAAGTTGCTTTATCCGGAAGCTCTTCAATTCCAGTTTTTGTATTTTCTACTCTCGCATAAAGTTCATCTAAATCTTTATTGAGAGAATCAATAGCAGACTGATCTCCAGCTAAATCCGGATCTGCTTTAATTTCTGCAAGTTTTTGTTTCTTTTCTGCAATCTGCTGATAGAGATCAGATAAATGCTGTTGCCCATCCTCTTCCGTAGTGAAGAAGTCAGTAGTAGCACCATAATCTTCGAGACGACCAAACATCATCATAAATGGTTCAAAGCCCATATTAAGTCTCTGTGCAGCGTCTCGCATTTCATCAAGGTTATTTCCTAATGTACTGGTCCAATGACCACTTTCATTAGAAGCAAGGTCAAGCTTCTGTAGATCTTCTAGGAAATTTTCAACACCAGTAGATGTATCCTGGAAGTATCTTTCAAACATTGCCTGATTCTCACCAAAGTTTACTGCATCAGATACACCTGTAGGAGAAATAATAGAAGCAAAAGACTTAAAGTCATCTGTACCAACTTCACCTTTTTCCCATGCCTCTTTTGCAGTTTTATACTGAGAGAGAAGTTCGTTGTAAAGATCACCCTCGTTTGAAGATTCAAGAGCCTCTTTAAGTTCTGCATACTGAGGTGTAGGGATTTTAAGACCTGCGATTTTTTGATAAGCACCCTCGATATCATGGGCACCATCTAAAACAGCTTCAACATAAGATTGTAATGCACTTGCATCTGCATACTGTCCGGCATCCTGAAGAGCTTTAATAGCATCTGTAAACTGGTTAGTTACATCACTGTCCATAGAATCCATCAGATCATCAATAGCAGAAGAGAGGTCTTCTGTATTTCCTGCATATTTTGCAAGATCTGGGAATTTATCCAGGAATGTCTTTCTTGTAGAACCAGTCATAAGACCGTTCTTTAGATCTTTTTGAGCTTGATAGAGTGACTGATATTTATCCTGATAATCTGTGAGCTGGGATTGGATTGTTTCATTATTAATAAAATCTGCTGTAGTTGGAAGAAAATTCTGAATTTCTTTTCCCCAATCGAATCCAGTAGAAGTGATATTTCCAATATTCTGTTCGACCGCTTTAAGCATTGCTTGGGCGCCTGTGTCAGATGTCATATAGCTTGAATAAGAATTGATAAATCCTTTTGCCATATTTTCTGCAACTGTCTGTGGCGCAGAGCTATAAGCATTTTTGAACAGTTTTTCTATTTCCTGCTTCGCTGTAGCAGCATCAATATCAGACAAATCAGCTTCTTTCAGAATGCTTCCTTTAAGAGCTTTAGCATATTCCATCTCTTCTTTAGAAGCACCAACCATCGCATCATCTATTTTTTTTATACTATCTGTTACTTTAGATACTTTGAGGTTTGAAATAGATTTCTGTAAATCGTCTGTACCAGAAGCTAGTTGTGGAAACTGTTGAATAAGGTCAGTGAGATCTGAATCTTTAAACTCGCCTGTTTTAAGCTTTGTAAGAGTATCTGATAAAGAAGAAATATCTGACTGCAAAGAATCAATAGAAGATGAGATTTCATTATCAGAATCGCCAAGAATTGATGAGAGAGTAGGACCATCTGTGGATTCTGCTACCGTTTTCTTATATCTTTCAATGGCAGAAACTAATCCATCTGTGCCTTTCTCAATATCAACTGAACCATTATCAATTAACTGTGCAGCAATTGACAGATCGCCTGTCTGCATCTGGTCAATAAAATCACTGGCATTTGGAAAATCTGCATATGCTTCTTTAAGACGTTCTGCGTTATCTTCCATGTCCTCAATAGATGAATCAATACCATAAGCATTCTTGAACCGCTCCTGGAGTTCTTTCTTTTCCTCTGTGTCATTTCCAAAAGCATCTTTAAATGCTTCATCAACTTGCGACCTGTATTCATCAATAGTTAATTTAGAAGGATCAATTTGTAGTGCTTTTGCAAGACTTTCTTGTACATCCGTACTAAACTGAGACATTGGCCCAAGAAATTCACCATACAGAAAATCAAGTACCTGTCCTTTATATTCACCATCAGGATCATTTAATGCAGTTAAATCAAGATTTGAAATATTAGCCAGAAATGCACTCTGAAGACTATCATCAAGCTCATTAAATGATTTTGATGTCTGAAGATAATTTCCAAGTGATTGAGCCATGCTACGCCATTGATCTTCAATCATTAAGTCATAGGAATTAATTTCGCTCTGAAGTTGACTTCTCTGAGATTCCAATGTTAAATAATAGGATTCCATACCAGCTGTAATCTGTTCATTCATCCTATCTATTTCTTGTTTTGACTTGTCAGCAAGACCTTCAGCATAGAAATTCCAGATGCTTCCGTCATCACCAGTATTCTCTTTGTATAATCCGTTCTCTTTTAGAACATCAGTAATAACATTTTCTTTATCGCCATACAAATTCTGAACTTCAAAATTGTTACTTCCATATGTTAAAATACTACGTTTGTTCTCAGAAATATCAATATCTAGTTGAGCTAGTTCATCACGTTTTTTCTGAATATCTTCCGCATATTGACTTGTCTGTGTAACAACACCATCATATGTTGCTTGTAGATTTTTCCCCATATCAACATTTGCAGAAGAAACTTGTGCCTCATATAAGTTACGAATACTATCAGCAGCCTTATCTGCATTGGAAGCAAGGTTTAATACAGCATTTCCCTGACTATCGTAACCTGCTACCAGACCAGGAAACTGAGAGGCAAGCTTACTACTGAGATCAATATATTGCTGATACTCGTCTGTAGATAATGATACATTCTCGTTTGTATTCTGATTTACTCCCTTACGAAGCTCTACATATTTTTCGGCAACTTGATCGATTGCATCACCGGTATTTTTTATTTGTTCTGTCTGATCACCGAATGAAGATCCAAGGTCCATGATGGACTGCTTACCTTCTTCGAAGCTTTTGAATGTGCTGTCAATAGAATCCTTTGCTTCCTGTCCAGCTTTGATGATATTTTCGCTACGATGTCTATAATCATCTATGGCTTCAAATACTTTGCCAATAGCCCAGGATGCAGCCATAGCTATTGCCATATTGCCAAGAGTTCCAACAAATGTCTTTGCGACATTACCTGCGGTTTTTAAAGCAGCGCCAAATTTTGTTGTACCTTGTATAACTGTTTGCTGAGATTGAGCAAAATTGGCTAAATTTTGAGATCCTAATTCTGTATTAGAATTATATTCAATTAATTTATTATTGCCTTCATCTAACTCATTAGCCCATGTTGAAGCCAGATTTTTATATTCATCACTTGATAAATCAGCTTCTTTTGGAATATCGTTAATTAATCTTTTAAAATATTCTTGCTCATTATTGGTTGGATTATAATTTTTAACAACATCTTGCTTCTTTGTAAAAAAGTCTTTAATACTTTCCCAAAATTCAGATAAATTCTTTCCATTATTAAATGTACCCTCAGTTTTATCGTAGTTAAAAATCAAATTGAAATAATCTATTTATAATGTTATACTTGCAATATAAAATTATAAATTGGAGGGTGATTATGAAGATTTATTGCTGTCGTAATTGTATGGAGAAAAACAGAAGCAAGATTAAAAGCGACAAAGATTATTTTAACTCATTACTTAAATATAAAACCTTTGAAGCAGAAAAAGAATATTTTGTAGGATTTGGACTAGAAAACAAAGTTAAAGACGGTAAATGTATATTTTGCAACTCTCCAGTAGAACTTTTAAATATTGAGGATGGTGAATTGGCAAAAATATCACACTTTGGATCTCCAAATCCAGATTATGTTCTTGCTATGAATAAACTTAAAGGCGATGATATTATTTCATTTACTTCAAAATATAATGAATTAATTGAGATTCAAAATCAAAGAAAAGCAATGAATTTAGCGCAACAACAGTCCGAGCAACAAAATATAAACCAAGTACGTTGTCCTAAATGTGGATCTACCCAGATCACCACAGGACAGAGAGGATACAGTTTATTCTCTGGCTTTTTAGGTAGCAGCAAGACCGTTAATCGTTGTGCGGCTTGTGGACATACTTGGAAGCCTGGAAGGTGACTATAAATAGTTCTTTCGATCATCAAGAATATCAAACAGTTCTTGAATGTTTTTTTCAAATTCTATAAAGCTTAGATACTTTTGATGATTGAATATTCTATAGTATGCTTTTTGGATTTTAAATTTTATATTGCGAATTGCCATTTTTGCATCCAAATAAAAACATTTACGGATTTTAAATTTTATATTGCGAATTGCCATTTTTGCATCCAAATAAAAACATTTACTCTTAATTTTAGAA
>NZ_QUIO01000005.1:0-146183 GCF_003480145.1 Ruminococcus sp. AM42-11
CGGTTGAGCCTGTCGCTCCGGCTGGGCCGGTTGGGCCTGTTGAGCCTATCGCTCCGGCTGGGCCGGTTGGGCCTGTTGAGCCTGTCGCTCCGGCGGGGCCGGCTTCTCCGGCAGGCCCCATAACGCCTGGCATGCCCGGCTCTCCCTGCGGGCCCATAGGACCTGCAGGGCCTACTGCTCCCTGGCATCCTCTTGGTCCCATAGGACCAGTCACACCGGGACACCCTCTTGGACCAATAGGTCCCATAGGACCGGTTGCACCACGAGGCCCTGTGGCTCCCTGTCCCGAACAACTGCAATCGCAGCCGCAGCGATTATTGTTTCCAAAACAGGATGTACAGGTGATATCACCAGAAGCTTCCTTTTCAGAAGAATTTTTCTGATTATGACGATCAAAAAACATACACATTCTCCCATAACAGCTTAGATATTCACTATCAATATATGAAATACTAACAATACAGGTGAATTTTCCCTCTCACTCCATACCCCAAACATCCCTGAAATACTTCTCATTTCCAATAACTGCCTGATGCAGAGGCTTCAATACTCTTGCTTTTTTATGAAATTCAAACGCCTCCCTGTGCCTTCCCGCTTTATCCAGACATACACACATTTGTATCGCAGGTATAAAATCATGACTGTCTGCAATATAAAAACCGCCGTTTTTCTTTTTCCGTGGCGCAAGAAGAGCCTGCTGATACCAATATGCTGCCGTCACATACTCCCTTTTTTCCATAAACAATCTTCCTATCTCACAACAGATCTCCGCTCTCGGAACATCCATCGTAAAGCTGTAAAAAAGTATATCAAAAGCAGCTGCATTCTCTCCCATTGCCTGATAACAGCAGGAAAGAACCAGACAGCTGTTCAGTTTATTCTCTATCCAGCCATCTGGTTCTTCCAGAAATTTTTTTAAAATTAAAATTGCATACTCATATTGCTTATGATAAAAAAGCTCCCGCCCATAATAAAAGAAATGTCTCGGTTCCATTTTTTCACCGGCATCAATCATCTGCTCATATATATGCAGATTGCGAAAAGACTCTCCAGCCTTTATTTTCCGATGCTCAATCACCACATCCGAATATGAAATATTCCCCGCCGGAACAACCGTTTCATGGACGCGCCCCTGCCATCTGAAATTCCGGGAAGTCTTCATAATACGCTCTCTGTAATAAGAAAACGTAACATGCTCCCATTCATCAAATCCCACTGCATAATCCATCATAACCACATCCGTATCTGAATCCATGCTCTCTTTCAACCTGAGCAGCTTCTCCTGATTTTCCGGCGTAATGACATCATCTGCATCCAGCCACATCCAATAATCCGTATCTGCTTTTTCCGTAATAAAATTGCGGGCAGCAGAGAAATCATCTTTCCACAAAAAATCATAAACCTCATCGGTAAACTCCCTGGCAATCTCCTTCGTTTTATCCACCGATCCGGTATCGCAAATATAGATTTTGTCCACAAGCTTGCTCATCGGCATGAGGATTCTGCGAAGTACAGCCTCCTCATTTTTTACGATCATACACAGGCCAATTGATATCATGCCAAATATCCTTTTTTCAATAGCCTATGCAGGACAAATTACTTTTATTCCCATTTGCCGCTTCCGGATATCCGCATTTTTTCCAGCAATAACGCTTTCCTTACGGATTACCTGTCATTTGTGTCAGTGACAACGTCTCCAAAATCTGGGAAAATAAAAATACAAAACATTCCACATAGAAAAGAGGTGCTGAATATGAGAAAAAAAATATGGAAAATACTACCTCTTGTGACCGGACTTGTGCTTCTGACTGCCAGTAGCGCTCTCACCGTTCATGGAGAAAGTGGCAACACCATTGACGTAACCCTGTTCAAGCTTAACCTTCCGGATGACTGGAGCTATGATCCGAATGATATCAGCGATTATGAATACACCTGCTCTGTCAGCGTATTCGAAGGTGCAGACAAGGATAGCTCACAAAATGATTTCACCATTAAAGCAAATGAAGAATCAAGCTACTCTTTCCGCAAATATCTGCAAACCTCCGATATCGATCTTCATGACTATGCAGACGGCACTATTGAAAAAACAACCATTGGCGATGTGGATTATATACGAACCACAGACAATTTTGACAGAATTTACTACATTTATCGTCACGAGCCATCCGGTGTGACCTACAAAGTTATCATTTCCGGAGAAGAAAATGATTCTGTCAGAAACGTTTTTAACAATCTGGAACTGAAATTAGAGGACACCGGCAATGTAGAAGCACCTTACCCCTGGGATGGAACTCCATTCACACCGGCTCCGCAGAGTATAGCTGTTGGAGATTATACCGTCACTCCGGAGTATATTCCATTTAGTGTTTCCCAGAACGGATTTGAAATCATGCGTCACCAGTTTGCAATATCTGGAGACCGGATGTATCATCAGCTGAATAATACTCTGGAAACTTATGAATATACTGGAAGCACTCTGAATCTTCTTTCTTCTGACACAATGGATGAGCCGGGAATGGATCTTTTTACAGACACGGACGGAAAACTTTATATTTCCCGTAACGGTGGAAAAGGAATCGTTATGAAAGACGGGCAGACCATATTGGAGACCGGCACAAGCGGTTACCTGTCTGTGCACCCATCCGGTGCCTGGGGCATTACCAGCTACCTTGGCTATGACACGGAAAAAGTAACCTTCCAGGACGGCAGCGTGCTTACAGAGCCCTGGATCTTAACCTCCATGAATGATGACGAGGCACGAACCGGTATTTTTAAATTTGTCAGCCTAGTTGAGATCAGCAATGATCATATTATGGTATACGGACGTCTTGCAGGAGATGACACCCCATCGAAAATAGCAGTTTATGATCTGGAGGGCAACCAGCAGCTGCTTCTTGGCGGTGACCAGCACGAGGATCCTGCTTATTTCGGAAGTCTCACGGGAATAGCGGAGACAGCGAATGGCTATATTGCAGCAGATGGAAATATGCGAGAATTCTACTTCTGGTCAAAGGACGGAACTCTCCTCGCCGAAGTAGACTGCTACGATATGTTTGGAACCAGATACCCCTGGATTGAAGATATGAAAGTTGCAGAGGATGGTTCTGTGATGGTTCTTATGACACAGGACCGTGACGACGACTCTGCAAGCGAATTAATGGTATTCCGACTTACAGGTTTCTGATACATTCCCCTCACGAAAGGGCAGGTTGTGGAGAACATCCACACCTGCCCTTTTAAGTTATTTTCATTCGGCACTGTTCTGGCAAAATCAATCTTTTTCGTACTTCTCAATCAGGCACTGGTGTTCCTTACTTTTTTTATCATAATTGATTCCAACAAGAAGAATATCGCCTGTATAATTCAAAATCGAAGAAGGATACTTTTTTGTCTTAATTTGTGTTAATGCAGTCTGCGCATTCTGGTTCCACTTCAATTCCACCAGCAATGCCGGATAATCATTTTTGTACTCTGGCTTTGGGATAAATACAAAGTCAGCAAATCCCCGTCCTGTAGGAAATTCACGGATTGGCTTAAAATAGTATTGCATTGCGCTTAAGTAGGCAATTGTAAGCACACTGCTCAAGGAATTCTCATTATTATACTGAATTACTGACACATGCTCGTTATGGATTTTTTCAATCTCTTCTGCAACCGCCTCACCATCCATATCCAATGTAGCATCCAGCAGATTTTCCGAATTCAGCTGCAATATCAGCATTTCATTCCACTTTTTACTCTCAACAGCAGTCGTCAGCTCCTGTCGTATCTCCTCATTTGGTACAAAAGCAGTCTTCCTGTTCTCATTATAACCAAGGTATCCTAAATGGATCATATAAGTCAATACATCATCTTTACTTTTAATATCTTCCGTATCATTTTGAAAAGCTGCCACATTCACCTTGACTTCGGCTCCGGAAAGCATCTCAATAACAGCTGTTTTCAGCCCATCATAGTTCATGTTAATCAACGGCACAATCACATCATAGGATGCTGTTTCTGACCAGTAACTCCTGTATTCCCCCCTTAGCATTACGCTGACAACTGCTCTGGGATTATAAACCTGGTAATCCTTCAGAAGATAGCCATCGTACCATCGCTTCACTTCAGCAAAGTCCTGCTGATATTTTTCTGACAGCTTTTTCACTTCAGCTTCTGTAAAACCAATATACGGAGCCAGATTACTTGCGCTCAGCATTGTAAACTCATCAAAATTATTTAATGCCGACTGAGTTTTTTCCTTTTTAATTGGAAGAATACCAGTAAGATATGCAAGTTGAATATATTTTGTTGGTTCTGTTCCTTTGAACATTGCCCTGAGAAAATTAATATACTCTTCTTGTACCCTTTTATTAACGTCCTTGTCACGAATAAGGACATCCCATTCATCAATGATGACAATAAATTTTTTTCCAGTTGCACCATTAATACGAGACAACACTTCTGGCAAAGATTCCGTCTTCTCTTTCAATACACCTGGATAGTATTCCGCAAGCTCCGCAATCGTCTTTTCCGAAATATAAGAAACCACCCGTTCAGGTCCACCAGCTGGCTCTATACACCATTGGATATCAAGATGTATTACATCATATTGGTTCAAGTGCTTCTTAAAATCTGCACTTTTACTAATTTCCAATCCGGCGAACATTTCTTCTGAATTACAGCCTCTGCTGTAATAAGCTGTAAGCATATTCGCTGTAATAGATTTTCCAAACCTTCTCGGACGGCTATTGCAAATATAGGCCTGCAATGTATTCAAAACTTTATTCGTATACTTAATAAGTCCGCTTTTATCAACATATATCTCGGAATTCAATGCTACCTGAAAAGCGAAATTATCTGGATTCACTAATATTCCCATCACACACACTCCCTATATAAAAAAGCTTCCACAGTATCACTATTTTCTACCAATAATGATATCATGAAAACTTTTGGTGCTCAATAATTTTATTGGGATGTTTTCTGAAAGCTCACAGAGAGTTACTGTTTGATTCTACTTTGATATACACCACTGTTTATATTCTTCCAGTCTTTGTATATATCCTGAAAATTCTGGAACCGTAAAATCAAGTTCTTTATATCTTACAGGATATATAATTCCCTTGCTAATTAACTGTGCTCTTGTTGTTGAAATAGATCCAACTGTTTTATTAAGATTGTGTGCAACATTTGATATCGTACATGGTAATTCACCACATTCTACCATTGCAAAAATAAATTTTTTATCACTTTCTGCACATCTTTCATATCTTGATTTAAAGAATCTTTCGTCCAGAGATGATAAAAATTCATCTATACAATTTTCTACATCAGACAATTCTATGACATCTTTATTTGTTTTATCGTACACAATTTTGCATAACTGTTGAATAAAAAAAGGATACCCTTTTGTAATTTCTACTATTTTGTTTGTGGCTTCATGTGCATATATTATATTGAATTTTTTTGCTGGCTCTTCAATTGCTTTTTCTGATTGCTCATCCGTCAATGAATCGATTTTTTTATACATAAACAATCTTTCGGAATAAGATTTTTCATCAGAAAGCATTTTATATATTTTAGGCAATCCTGCACCTATAATCATAATTGGATAACCTAACTGATTTGCTCTATGCAATGCAGCGATCAAAGATCCTAGCTGGTTTTGCTTCATATACTGAATTTCATCTATAAAGAAACAAATTGGCGTTTCCGTTTTTTGTGCGGTTTCTCCGATTGTTGAAAATACTTCAGTAAGTGTTTGCGTTAAATTATTTGACACATACAATTCCCTATCCTGCATTGATAAAGAAAATGAATTATCTTCTGGGTTAAAAGAAACAACTAAGGACTTTATTGCCTCTAATGGCTTCTGTATTAAATGTTTAAATTTTTCTTTTGCACTTACTGTTCTTAAAAATGCCTGAGAACATTCAGCAATCTGTGAAATAAAGTCATTTCTCTCCTCAATTTCAATATGCTTACAAAAAATACCTTTTTCTTCTGCAATACTTTGCAGCTTATTTATTAAAACAGTTTTTCCAACGCCGCGCAAACCACTAAAAATAATTGATTGAGTAGGTATATCCATAGTTAACGCATCAAACATTTGACTTACGTTCTGAATGTCTTCATCTCGTCCAGCAATATATACTGGCATTAAACCAGCACCTGGTCTATATGGATTTACTTTAAACATACAATCACCTCCGCTTATAAACTTATATTACCGCAATACGTAGCAATAAGCAATACAGTTCCGTGATATTTTTCCTATAAGTACCTATAACTTTTTATACCACAATTTCCCTTACAGCAAGCGTAAGTTCCTGCCGAATTTCTTCATTAGGAACAAATGCAGACCTTCGATTCTGATCGTATCCCAGATAGCCAAGATGGATCATATACGTAAGAACCTCATCGCGGTTCTGTATATTTACCGTATCATTTTTAAAAGTTGCCGTATTCACTTTCACTTCATCGCCTGATAACATTTCGATAACAGCAGACTTCAAGCCATCAAAACCCATATTGATCAACGACACGATTGTCTCGTAAGAAGCAGTCTCTGACCAGTAGCTCTTAAATTCGCCATTTAGCATAACTCCCACAACCGCCCGTGGATTATATATTTGATGCTCATTTAGGAGATAACCATCATACCACCTTTTGACCTTTTCGTAATTCTGATGATATTTTTTTGCAAGCATCTTCACTTCACTTTCTGTGAAACCGACATAAGGCGCCATATTGCCTGCACTAAGCATAGTAAACTCATCAAAATTATTTAGTGCTGACTGGGTTTTCATTTTTTTGATTGGAAGGATACCTGTCAGATATGCGAGAGCAATATATTTAGTTGGCTCAGTACCTTTAAACAGTCCCCTCAGGAAATTAATATAATTTTCCTGTACAGCCTGATTCTGCGCTTCATCTCGAATCAAAACATCCCATTCATCAATAATAATGACAAATTTCTGTCCTGTTTGATTTTTAACTCTTGAAAGCGCATCAGACAAAGAACCGTCTTGGAGAACCAAACACTCTGGATAAATTTCGCGCAACTCGTCCAGTACGCTTTTTGTAATAAACTGTACCACTTTGTTCTTATCTTCACAATTTGCCAGAAACCACTGAACATCAATATGAATTACATCATATTTGTTAAGATACTTTTTGAAATCCTGTGTTTTTCCAATTGAAAGGTCGGAAAACATCATCTCAGAATCTGCACCTTTGCTGTAATATGCTGCAAGCATATTCGCCGCATAGGATTTCCCAAATCTCCTGGGGCGGCTGTTGCAAATATACGCATCTGTAGTCTCCAGAACGCGATTCATATATTCGATCATACCAGTTTTATCCACATAAATTCTGGAATTCAAAGCAGCCTGAAAAGCACTGTTGTCCGGATTCACAAATCTTCCCATCTATCACACACTCCCTATACAAAAAAAGCTTCCACAGTATCACTATTTTCTACCAATAATGATATCATGAAAACTTTTTGGTCTCAATAATTTTATGCGTGTTTATGAATTCTTACATTAGTATTATTCGCACAAGCTGAGGTGCAAGCTTTACCTATATTTATCCCATCTTTTGAACCAGTTTTTCAAATTCCGTTTCATCCTCTATAAACGTATATGGAGCATACTCCCCATATGCAGTAGGACGACTAATTGTTACCAACTGAACTCCTCTCGAAGCCACTTGCTGATTCATTCTTCTTTTCATTTCAACCAAATGACTTCCATGTCGAGTCTTTAATGCAATGCAGCCATGTACATTCTTATTTTTGGCAATTAGATAGCACATTTTTTAATGCCTCCTCAAATTGATTTTCATTTCGAATTTCTCCTGCTTCATACATTTTTCGCAAAGTTTTTCCAACTTCATCAGGATAAGATTTTTTATATAGATAATCATGAAGCCAGTTATTTAATTGTCTATCATATAAAGTATTAAACTGAATTTCGATTGGATAACATGTACTTTTTCTTTGAAAGTAAACATGTACGCCTCTATATCCATCATCGTGCGCCTTTCCGTTAGACATATCTGCAATTCTAAATTTTTCTCTACTCAACTTCAAAACAGCATCATAGGAATCACAAAATGCCCGAAATCCTAATATGTCATTGAACACTTTCCGAGTTTGTGCGTCTGGATAATACCGTTCATATTTACTCACAATGGATTCAAAACTTTTTATCCGATAATCTAAAGCCACATCTTCCAATATTATTTGCCCATCATACCATTCTGCCATATCCACCAATTCTTTTATTAAATCCCCTTTAGCAAAATAATGCAAATTTTTCTTCAACGAAATACCCAATTTAGATTCATAAGAAAGTTGTTCTAATATTTCTATAGAAAGACCATTCAATTCCAAAATGTTATTATCCATCTCCCACCACTTTCTCAGAACAACTAAATTTTATCAATTCTATATTGTTTATGCTATATAATATCATAAAAAAATTGTTCACTCAAGTATAAATTCAACTCCAAATCTTCAGGTAAAAACATCCTAACACCAATATAGCAAAAGAAGTTGGATAACCGAGTAGTTACGTATTTTCTCAGATATGTATTTTAATATAAATAGTGGAATAATAAACACAACATATTCTCACTATATCATTAAGTTTACATTTTTCTTAACTTTATCCAGTGCCACATCTGACAGTTTTCCTTGACTGTTCATGTGAATTGCTAAAATGATATACTCTGTCAAAAACATATCTGTATACATTTTAAAGGTATCTCTATTTGCATTGATGCTGTTCATTCGAGCCGCAACATTTCCATGAAAATTGTTACATCGAGACGCATAAAGAATACCAAACAAAACCAACGACAATCTTTCTTCATCTGTAAATTTATATTTTTTCTTTGTTCTATTCGTATCGCAGAATGTAATCTCAGTTTCTTCTCCTATCATGAGTGCTTTCAACTGTGTTCCAAAACTGTGAGTTATTGTTCGGCTTTTTTCTTTATTCGCATTGGAAATTCCAAGACTTACTCTATCTCCAGCAAATACCGGATTGGAAATTCGACAATATGACTTACCGTAAGCGTTATCTAATATGTCCGATAGCACTTGTATTTTTCTTTTTAGCATTTTATAAGAGGAAGCCCTGTACTTTTCTGCAATTCCATTTTTTTCCATTGCAAACCCTTTAAGCATATATGATGCTACGTAATGAAATGTTTTGTTTGGCAACCTTTTCAAAAATGGCTCTAAAATTACTTTATATTTATTATTCCAGTCTGTTAAAATTGCATCCCGAACAAACTCTATTCCCTTTGTATCTTGACAAAATCCCACATTACCATCACCCAATTGTTGAACATAATATGAATGATTAATTGCCTGCCAACAGAATAACGCTGCTAAATCTGGTCTCTGTGGCAAAACATAATAACTGTCAAACAAATATGTAAGTATTTCATATGGATAAGATGAACTTTGATTTTCCCAATTTTCATCATAGAGAAAATTAAAATTATCCAATATATTATTGTCACCACATGGGAGAAGCGTTAAGTGATCGTCTTTTGAATAATTTTTTGCAAGTCTTAAAATATTATCCATAATAATCTTACCTAAAAATTTATTTTTCCCTTTCTATTTTTTCTATATAATCCTTTGCTTTGCTAACCATATCAGCAACTCTCGGATAGATTTTGGGCTTTTCAACACTTTCAACCTCCACCTCTAATTCTTCGGAAAAATGAAGGTATCATGTCCATCTCTTGCCCTGCAATAAAACAGACTCGCAGTAGGCGTATTTTGCATGAGTTTTATACGCCACCGTAGACCATCAAGCCGCCACTGAAAGTTTGAGGTAGACATTCCACCACCTTTAATTCGCCGGAAAAATAGCAACAGGGTGGAGTATAATGTCCATTTTTCGTCTTATGTAGGTACATTTTCGATTTTTCCGTTCATTTTTAGGCAAAAAGAAAAGAGCCACCGACCATCAGATCAGTAGCTCCAAGAGATTCATTTTTCTATTCAATTTTCAAAAAGCTCACTTTTTCGCTTATAAGTGATTTTATTCACTTTTCTGGGTTCATAAGTGATTATATTCACTTATTTCGTTTTATGTAATTATCATGGGGTGACAGAAAAACTCACTTATTTACCATTTCTATACAAGTGATTATAATCACTTTTTTATTGAGATAAGTGAGAAAAATCACTTATTCTCCTGCCCCGGCGTTTCCCTTCCTGCTGGCTGCGAAGCCCGTAGCAAGTTGGATTCTAACCAAGCTGGCAGCTTAATTCCCGTCTCTCTGCTGCCTTGCCCACACGCCCCTCAGACAGCCCCTCTGTCGGCTTTTACTGCCGAACTGGGATTGTTTTGCGATGGGATGGCTTCTGCCCGATGTGGGGCAACTGTGGGGCTTACAGCCTCGTCTAGCATTTTTCCGTTTTCTATCGGAATCGCATCTGAAATTGGAAAACTCACAAGGTTCTGTTCCAGGAATGACTTTCCGGCCAAACGGTATGATCTCTTCATATTCCAATGCGCATCTCGATAGATCATTCTGGAAAAAGCCACGCACTTAATCTCACAGCTGTTTGTTTCATTCAGCCTTGTCACCCGATGCGCTCCCGCATCCTCTGCCTTACATGCCTGTACTGCAATCTGCCCCATCTTCCGGTTGTACAAAAATCGGTAATGTGTCGGCCATCCAAGTGCCTCTAGCGTGCTGCGAAAGATGGTGATCCGTCCTTCCTCCGCATTAAATGTCACTCCCAGCATCCCGGAGTACCATTTCTGTTCTTTTTCCTGCAATCTTCTCACCTCCAAAAAAGGGCGCACTTCCCCCTTGGTATTATAAAATCATTTTTAATCAAGCCCGGTATCGGGGACTGTCCTTCCTGTCAAAACTCCCATTGATACATAACCATCCATCTGTCGGACTTCTGATTCTCTTAGGTGTTCTTCTACAGGCACGCCAAAAGTACCTGCAATATCATCCGGGTAAAATCCCTTCCGAGTATCCACAGGCTTAGTCTCCTGGCCTGTTGGCTGTTCTGCTACAGTTTCTTTCTTTCCACTTTGCCGCTCATGGAAGATTTCTGGCACGAGCAGATCAAAGACGTACAGAGTTTCTCCTTCGAAGGTAATTCTATACCCCAACACCTTATATCTGCATTCACTATCCCAGTCCATTTCTTTATAGACCAGTTCCGCAAAGGGCTTGCAACTCATCTTCCTGCTCTTACGCTTATCCGGCTTTGCAATGCACCAGCGCAGAGCATCCTTGTCGTTTTCATCACAGCCACGCACAACAATGCGCTTCAAATCGTTATTGAACATGACGTGTACATAAACCACATCCTCCAGACCTGTAATGCAGGCTGTGTTGAATGTGATACTATCCTTACGAATCACGATTGCAGGATCACGAAGATGTGCAAATAACTCCTTTCGCACAACTTGATATCCATCATACGAAAAGGTACTCTGTAATTCCTCCGCTCGTGCATCTCTTTCATTTTCTGCCTGCTCCGCTGATGGGGCAATGCTTGTGTGTTCCTCATTCATTCGTGTCGGTCCATCCTTCCATTATTTCTTCCGCCTCATGGAGCAATGCGTTCAGACCATCTGCGGTAAATGTATTCATTTCTTTAATTTCTGCTGCCGGCCGGAGTACATCCCAATTTCCTGCATAATGCTCCTGCTGCAAAATGCCAACCTGTGCAATACTTGTGATTGGCTGTCCAAAAGTTCCCGCCCATTCAGGTGGAAAAATGTAAATCGTCTGTTTGACCGTTTTGCCCTCGGCTTCCTCTTCTTTCGGTGGCAGAACGATTTCCTCTATTTTGATCATCTCCGGCTCATCCAGTTCAAAAAGCATCAGCTTATTGTCCCCTTGTTCCACAAACTGCCCCCGGAAACGATACTTCAAACCCTCTTCCCATTCCATAATGTCGAAAAGTGTCTTAGCCAGGCCACGGCAGCCCAGTGTGCTTGCACACCAGCGACCCTCTTTCAGCCTTCCCCAGTGAACAGCATTCGGATTGCCCTTTTCGCATGGCCGAATCGCAACACAACGGTCAACCGAGTTCAGAAGCAGTTCCACATACTCCACATCTTCAAACTTTTTCAGACAGGAGGTATTGAACCGCAGCTTACCATTGGAGATTGTCATCGCCGGGTTCTGTAGTGTAGAAAAATACTGAGCCCGTACTACTTCATAGCCGGACAGATCCAGCCGATCCATAACCTCTGTGGTGTTATCCGATTCCTCCTGCATTACGCTTTCAGAAGCCTCCCGATATTCTTCAGCCGAAAAGCCAGTCCAGTCCTTGTCGAAAGGTACATATCCTCGAAGAATACCATCATCCACCACACTCAGAACCGGCAACGGCCTATTCTTCCTTGTATAGTTGCGGGATGCCCTCAGATGATTGGCTGCATTATAAACCTCTCTGGACACAATCGCCTCATGGTGGTCCCTCTGTCGATACTGCGTCCGGTCATTGTTATTTTTCTTTGACTTATGTGTAAGAAAGTTCGGCGTGAAAGTCTTTCTTGCCAGCACATCCCCACAGTGGCGTTCATTTGCAATGACGCCAGCTATCGTACCCGGATTCCATTCGGTATTTCCCAGCTTGGTTTTACGCCCATACTCGGTCAGAAGCTCTGCAATCTCGGTAAAGGAAAAGCCATTCAGATACAGGTAATAAATGACTCTAACCGTCTGTGCCTCACTTTCATTTACCACAAGATTTCCATCCTCGTCCTGATCATATCCCAACAATGCCGGCGTCAAAAACAGACCTCGGCTGAACCGCCGGTCAATAGACCAGTTCATAATAATCGACTTGGAATGAGATTCCTCTTCAGCCACAGATGCCAGAATGGTCAGAATCATACGGCCATTGCTGTCCAGTGTATAAATATTGTCGGCCTCAAATTTCACACCCACGGGCGGGTCAAGATTTTTCAGCGTTTCAATGACCGAAAGGCAGTCCACAATGTTTCGGGCAAAACGGGCGATGGACTTTGTAAGAACCAAGTCTATCTTTCCCGCCTTACAGTCTTCAATCAACTGCTGCATTCCTTTGCGATGCTCCAGCGAAGTTCCGCTGATGCCCTCATCATCGTAAATTCCAACGAACTCCCATCCCGGCTGTGCCTTTATGTACTCAGTATAGTAATTTTTCTGAAGTTCATAGGATGAAGTCTGCTCGTCGTTGTCAGTGGAAACACGGACATAAGCCGCAACACGCCGAATAGAGGTACTTTCTCCAAGCCCCTCCACTGCCTTTGCCGGGATGACCTCCAATTCAGAAGCATCCACGCCCTTATATCTGTCTCTGATTTTCTGCTTGCGGTCTACCGACTCTGTTCCACTGTTTCCCATGTACTTCCTCTCATTCTTCCGGCTTTATGCTCCAAAACCATTGGCGCATCTTCCGATAACTTCGGATGCCGAGTTCTTTTTTCGTATTTTCTGCTGTCCTGCGACTGATGCCTTCGTCACTTATCCGCATATAGATTTCTCTTGCTCTCATATCGCCTTCGGAAAGCAGTTTTTTTATCAGGTATGCTGCTTTCTCAGACTTTGATTCAAACTTCGGAGGCTCTGACTCTGCTTCCGAGTCAGTTGGGATCTTACACTCCAGCCATCGAAAACCCTCCTCGGCCGTTATTGAGAAACGAATCTCTCCATCAGATGGGGCCAGATTGTTCTTGATCTGTCGCACAATGCGAATGTCTTTGTTTTCCGGATCATGCTCCATTTGCAGAACACTTCTGGCTGCTGCCACAACATCCACACTACCAATGCTCCGGTACAGATCTTTTGTCCCCTCTTTCTTGTTGAGGTGACCAATCAATACAACTGCACAGTCATACGCAGATGCCCACATTCCAAGACGCTGCATCAGCTTTCTCGCCCTGCCTGCAATCTGAAGGTCAGAATCACTCCCCAGATATGCCTGTATCGGGTCAATGACCACCAACCTTGGACGAAATTGTATAATCGCCTTTCTGATACGTTCATCATCCAGCGTCAAGCCACTGTTCATTTCTTCATTTATAAAAGCTACATTCCTACAATCTGCTCCACACGTTTCCAATCTCGGCTTGATGGTGTCTGAAGCATCATCTTCCGAACACTGGTAAATAACTTTCTGGGGCATTCCAATAGACTTTCCATCCGGCATAGTTCCACCCTTTGATAATTCTGCAATCAGATTCATCATCATGGTAGACTTTCCGTCGCCGGGGTCGCCTTGCAGCAATGTGATCTTCCCGACTGCAATGAACGGATACCACAGCCAGCGAACAGCTGTTGCTTCTACATCACTATATAATGTGAAAATTCCTGTTTCCTCTTTGCCTGTCATTCCCTTTACCTTTCATTTGCAGTCTTTTCCTACATTTATATTATAAGAGCTGCATGACATTTTGACTGCTACCTATCATGTAGCACGTTCCATGTTTTGCTACATAGTAGGTAGCAAAATGGCCTTAGACCACACAGCAGATAGGGGTGTGGCATTTTGCGGTCTTAAAAATCTCTCATATTCAGTTGCTATGTATTTTTCTCTGCGGGATAATCGTACCAGCCTTATGCGGGAAAACATAAGGAGGAACACATGGCTATTGACTATGAAGCCTTGGGCAAGCGTATTTCAAATGCCCGCAAACAAATTGGTATCACACAGGAGGCGCTCGGTGAACAACTTAACATGACCCGTAAACACATCAGTGTTATCGAAACTGCTATCAACCGTCCCAGCCTGGATACCCTGGTTGATATCGCAAATGCACTGAATGTATCTGCAGATGACCTTCTCGTAGACAGTCTGACGCACTCGGCATCTACTGCAGATTCTGAGATTCACCGTCTGCTTTTAGACTGCAATACAACGGAACAGGAAATTCTTACCCGCACCGTAAAGGAACTGAAAGCAATTTTGTATGGTTTAGGAATCTGATTTTGTAACTCATTGACCACATAACAAAAGGCCCGCATAAGCCACAGCTGCACTTCGGCTCACTCCGGGGTGCTGTCTGTGGTTCATGCGGGCAGGAGTAAAAAAGAAGCCCGCCAGCGTTCCATGTAGGATTCTACACAGTGCGCCAGCGGGCAGTCATTTACTTACTTTTTCGGCTTAAACTTTGCGCTATAAGCATTTACTGCTGCATCGTGGATAAGCCATCCAAATTTTCTCAAAAAATCCAATCGCTCTTCATCAGTCATCCATTTTGCAAGTGTATGAAGAACTCCCTCGTATCGTTCATTTTCTTTTCCGTTAAAAAACTTACCTCCGGGTCCCTGCTTAAATCTGACTGGAATCCCATTTTTAATTATCGTCCAGACAGTTGAACCACCATCTGTCTGAAACATGTCCCCGACCATGCCGTCCAGTTCTCCGGCATCCATTCTTTTCAGCAGTTCTCTTTCCTCACTCGTCATCTTCATCACCCCCACAATCCTCTACTTTTATATCTTCCGAATCATACGCTCCCATTGGGTATTCTCGAATCCAGCCTTCGATTTTTAATGTGTGGCCACATTCTGGACATTCATAGCAATCTTCAGAATTAAAGCTGTACACAAGATCCGGTCCCATACCATTTTCTTTTTCGTAAGAGCTTTCATCATACATGAAGTCCTCAAGGTCAACATTTTCTTCATGACCGCAATGAGGACATTTGACTGCTCTTTCCAGAGAAACCGGTCGATATCCATACATATCCTCGATATCGATAAATTCCTCGCCTGCCGCTTCTTTTTCGCTGATGATGTCCCAATAATGCTGCGTCTGGAAAGTTTCAAATTCTGCGCTGTCATCCAGAAGGTTATCCAGCATTTTTAAGGCATTCCTCTTTCGTTCAAGTTCATCATTGATATACTGTTTCCGTTCACGGATTGCCTGTTCAAGATCAATTTCTCCTGCTTGAAGTTTTTTTATATCTCCACAGGTTAAGCCAGATTTTGTAAGGACAACAATCCTCTGCAGGTTTTTGAAATCTGCTTCCGTATAATCCGTTGCCTTGTTTCCCACCGGCGGATGTTCTGGTTTGAAGATGCCCTCACGCTTAAAGAGTTTTATGCGCTCTGCATCAATGCCTAATTTTTCTTGTATTTCTTTTGGTCTCATAACATTCGACCTCCTTTCTGAAACCGAGTATAGCACATAGGGACTTTGTCCCCGTCAAGCCCTAAATATCATTTTTTCTAATTTTAAGGATACTCGATTCCAGTTTTATTTCAAGGCTTTTCTAAATGATTTGTATATTTCAGGCTTCGATACGCATCTCCAATGAATCCTACAAATTCCGGACTCATTGTCTCCACCACACTCTTTCCCTCTACATTCTGCAAAACAGCAATACTGACTCCGGACATATCATCTTCCCTCACTTCCAGTTCTCGTATCGAATCCGCCACGGCCTCATCGATGAACGCAGCAAACTTTGCCCCATCAACATGGCTTTGCACTGGCATCGGTGCGCCACTTTCACCGAACAGCTGGATTATCTTTGGTTCAATGATACTCTCCACCTTTTTCAAGGCTTCTTCCTCTGACATCCGCCTCAGATAGCCTTTCATTGCACTTGCCACAATGATTTCCATCACTGTTGTTCCATAATCCTCAACGGACAGCCAAGCTAACTTTTTCATGTCAATCACTCCTGCTATGTGTATTTCTGTATCCTCACCATATACCAAAACTCTGCACATAGCAATATGTACGATAAAAAATCCGTACAAAGCAAAAAGGGCCCTGCCGGTATGCATTTCCATACATCCGACAGGGCATCCTTTCCTTTATACAGCCTGCTCTCGTTTTGCTTTACTTCTCAGATATCTTCGGTACTGAACCGTATTGTCATACACCCGGTACGGGGCATCGACCAGCGTCACCAGCCCATCAAGGCTGCATTTCTTAAATCCCAGAAAACTGGTCAGTGTCCTCTGATTTCCACAGGTGGGCAGCGTTACACCAAAATTCGTTTCATAAAGTACGATATCGCCTTTCACCGTTCCCTTTTTCATAAAGGCGCAGTAGATACCTTTTTCAAAATGGAGCAGATCCGGTGCTTCCGCGATCCTCTCCGGCGTTATCTTCAATCGTCCTCGTTTCAGACTGGCGACCGCACCATCAACCGGCTCTCCATCCACATCCCGAAACAGGCTGCCCTGCACATCCAGCCCGTTCACCTTCAGCGGCATACCGGCGGCATTCTGTTCCGGCAGTTCTTTCAGGCAGGCAATGAAAAGGTCAAAATTTTTCTTCATAACCATAAGGGTTCCCTGTTCCTGGCTCAGCGTTTCTTTTTCCTTTCGGAAACTCTCAATTCGCTGCCGGATATCCTTTGCCAGACTTGCATAGGCTTCGATTTCAGACCCTTCTTCATAGTCAGCATGGTAGAAGCTCGTACCAATATCATTTCCCGTCAGCCCATTTCGGATATCACTGTCAATCTCGTCCAATGTGATGTTGCCCTCCGCCAGTGATTCATTCAGTTCCAAATTCTGCTCCAGCACCGCATCCCGCATGGCCGTAACCTGACGGCCGATCGTCTCCTGCAGTTTTTCTTCCAGCTCCTTGATCTGGGCCTCCAGCGTTTCCAGTCTTTCCAACGATACGCTGTTTCCTTTCATCTGCTGATACATCTGTTCACAGGCTTTATGAAAAAGTGTGCTGATTTCCGAAGCTTCATGGTTTTTCTCGTAATCCCGTTTCAGGCGGTACAGCATTTCCATAAAACTCTGTTCCAAGGCACATTCATGGATGCTTTCCGAAGGGCATCTTTCATTGGCTGCTTTTCTCTCGGCATCCGACAATCTCCCGTGTTTTTCCCTGCAGTACAGCTTCTGATCCGGTGTGCCATTCTGTCTGGCTTTTCGCCCTCACGCTTTCCCATCTTCTGTTTACACCGCCACACGGGATAAGCATATGCGTATTTTTCAAGGTAGATATCCATATCGCCACCAGTTGCTGCAAGGCTTCGGTCATCCGTGTACCCGGTTGCCACACCTGTATAGGTCACACGGAAGAATCCCTCACCGCATTCTTTTCCGGCTCTTTCTCCATGTTCAAGAACCGCACCGCAGACCAGATTTCCAAATGGCGAGCCGGTGTATCCTCTCTTCTTCTTTTGAGCCGGTACCGAATCTCCAACCTTGCTGGGCTTTTCATAAAGCATCGTCTGAGCCTTGTCCCATGTACTGCGGTCAATGATGCCAACATGATGGTTTTCTACATAATAGCGAGGTGCCTCACCTTTGTTGATCGTGGACCGATGGGTCAGGAAATCCTTTGTGATGGTCTTCTGCATCTCAATGTCACCCACATATTTTTCATTCCGAAGAACTGTGAGCACAGAACTTGCCGACCAGTTCTTTTTGTTCACCGTCTTTCTGCCAAGTTCATTCAGCTCCTTTGCAATACGGTTTGCCGTCTGTCCACATACATACCGTTCAAAAATATAACGAACCGTTTTTGCCTGTTCCGGATTGATCACCCATTCACCATTTTCACCCTTGTCATACCCAAGCATCCGGTTCAGATCAATCTTCGGCTTTCCAGCCTGGAAATTTTTCTGGATCGACCAGCGGATATTGTCCGAAATGGACCGGCTCTCATCCTGCGCCAGTGCGGAAAGAATAGTCAAGATCAATTCACCGGTCGCATCCAGCGTATCGATGTTCTCTTTTTCAAAGTAAACACCAACCGGAGGATTCTGCTGCCGAAGCTGGCGGACACAATTCAGGGTGTCCACCGTGTTTCGGGCAAATCGTGAAATCGACTTGGTCACGATATAATCCAGCTTTCCGTCCAGGGCATCTGCCATCATGCGGTTGAAATCCTCACGATGTTCCCTGCTGGTTCCTGATTTTGCCTCATCTGCGTAAATGCCTGCAAATCTCCATCCGGGTTTGTTCGTGATCAGATTTGTGTAAAACGCTTTCTGTGTGGTGTAGGAAGTCTGCTGGCTTTCATCCCCTGTGGAGACTCGACAGTATGCCGCCACACGGATATTGCTCTGCACCTTCAGCTGACCACCGTTATGCACCGACCGCTTTGTAGCCGGTATCACTTCTACTTTTTTCTGTGTCATATACTCTCCTCCGTTTCCTTCATATCTTTTTTCCGTTCCGACGCTTTCTATACTCTACCTGAACCGATTCTCCAAGGATCTCTGCTTCATTTTCCGCAAACTTTGGTTTTCCATCTTTGTCGTATACCCGATAATCCTTGAAGTCCTTTATAGTCCTTCTGGCTCCGAAAGCAGTAAATTCCATTCCGTAAATGGTCCGGTAATGGATCACATCTCCGTCCACTCTGCCAGATTCAATATTTACGGCATACATTTCCCGGCTGAAGGTTAGCATATCCGGTGTACTCAAGAACACACCCGATTCCGTCCACTGCGGTTCTTTATCATCCAGACCATGCACCACCAGCTTCTGTCCATAGCGGTTTTGCTCCGGCAGGGCCAGCAGTTCCTCCAGAAAATATTCGTACCTCTTTTTCAGGATGATGCCGCCTTCACTGCTTTCTTCCAAAATGTGAAGTTCGTTTTCCAGTTCTTCTTTCCGCTTCAGAATATCCTTCAGCAGTTCATTGTACATTGCCTCGGCACTTCCAGCCGCAGGTGTGTAAACACCATCCACACGCTGTTGATCCATCCCCTCCATAATAGCGTCCATCTGAATGCTCCCATCCCGAATGGACTCCTGTAAGCTCTCCTGCAGGAAAACCCGTTCCTGCTCTGCCATTTTCTTCTGTGCTTCCATCTGCTTTTTCATAAGGCGTTTACATTCCTGTTCCAGCTTCTGAAGCAGTTCCCTGAGTTCCAAAATCCGTCCTGAATGGTCTTCCGGCTCCCTCTGGCATTCACGGTATTTGACCGCCAGCTCCGACTGCTCTTTGTTTTCCTCGTAATCCCGTTTCAAGCGGTAAAGCATCTCCATAAAGCCTTGTTCAATAGCGACCTCATAAAGCTCCTCTGTGCAGTCTTTATCCGAACAGCGCATCTTCCCAACACCATAAAGCGGAAGTCCCTGCCGTTCCTTTGTATCTTCAATGGACTCTGCATCCACCCAGTATGCGGCAATCTTTCTCCTCTTGTGGACCATCGTCTTTCCGCACGCTGGACACGAAAGGTTTACATAGCAGATATTGAGAGGATCACGGCTTAGTAGCGGCGGCCTCCGTTTCATTTCACTTTGCACGATCAACCAGGTTGCCCGGTCGACGATCGGTGCGTGGTGGTCCCTGATGTAATACTTTGGAAGCTGCCCTCTGTTCGGAACCGCCTTATGGGAAAGAAAATTGCTGGTCACATATTTCTGCATCTCCAAATCGCCCACATACTTCTCATTTAGGATCACATTCGAGAAGCTGCTGGGGTTCCAGTCCGTGCCAGATACCGTTTTCCAGCCTCGCTCGTTCATCTCGTTAATGATCGTTGCACGGCCGGCTCCGCAGGCATATCTCCGAAAAAGGTAACGCACCGGTTCCGCCTGCTCTTCATTGATGATCCATTCTCCGTTTTCCCCTTTGTCATATCCGATCATCCGGCTTAGATGAACCATCGGCTTCCCTTCCTGGAACCGCTTCTGATAAGACCAGTGGATGTTATCCGAAATGGAATGGCTTTCTTCCTGAGCAAGTGCGGAGTAAATGGTCAGGATCACCTCACTGGTGGAATCCAGAGTGTTGATGTTTTCCTTTTCAAAAAAGATTCCCACAGGAGGTGTCAGCTGTTTCAGCTGTCTTGCGCAGTCGAGGGTATCCACGGTATTCCTTGCGAATCTCGATATGGATTTTGTGACTATTAAATCGATTTTCCCATTTCTCGCATCCTCCAGCATCTGGTTGAACTCATCCCTATGCAGGCGGCTTGTTCCGGTGATTCCCTCATCTGCATAAATTCCTGCGAATGTCCAGCCCGGATGCCGCTGTATCATATCCGTGTAGAATGCCTTCTGGGTCCGGTAGGACGTTTTCTGTTCATCTGAATCTGTGGACACTCTGCAGTAAGCTGCCACCCTTAACCCCTTCGGCTTTTCCTGGGCAGCCTTTTGAGCCGCCGCTTCCTTTATCAATCGTAAAACCTCTGACATTTTTCCTCACCCTTTCTTTACATATTTTTTCCGGTAGCAGTTATCCCGCATGGCCTGTCCGTCAAAATAAGATGCCGTATACCGGTAATCTTCTATATTACTGTACATGACAACCTCTGTCCTTGTGTCATCATACCAGTGAACCGTATAGTTCAACGGGGAATGGACCGTAATAGAAAGGACAAATGCCTTGCAGTAATCTGAGGTCACTCCATTCAAAAACTGCACCACGCCATCCCTTCCTTTCGGAAGTTCCTTCATCCATTCAATTGCCCGTTCTCTTCTCTTGTGGTCATTCTCCAAATCCTCCCAGTATCCTTCCAGATACTCCAACCGTTCTTCCAGATGCTTTTTCTCATCCATATCCCGGTCAAGTTTTTCTTTCAACCTTCTGATTTTCTCAGCATTGCTCTGAATGACTGCCTCGTCGATGCTCTCATCTCCCAGCAGTTTGCGTCTGGTCTGCATCACATCGTTCTGGCTTTCCAGAAGACGCAGTTTTTTCCCGCTGCTTTCCATTCCAATCTGAAGGGTGGCAATCTGCCGTTTGTAAAAAGCACGGTCCCGTTCCATAAAGTCGGTATGCTGGATGTTTTCCAGCCTTTTGATCATCTGTGGAACAAAGTCATCAGCTTCCTTTGTAAAACCTTCAAACTGCTCTCCGTAACGGCCGCTCATGATGTCCGCCACTTCCACATTATCGTGGATGGGCTGTGCGCTCAGCCGGAACCGCTCAATGATCGCCTTGCGGAAAGCCCTCACAATCTGCTCTTCATAAACTCTCTCGGTGTGGCAGATTCTCTTTCCATTGTAGATTTCCGCTGTTGGACAAAACCAGACCGGATAGTACTTGGAATTTCTCACACGGAAAAACCTGCCGCATTCCCCACACAAAATCCTTCCTGAGAATGGCTTTGATCCTTTCTTTACTCCCTTCTCTTTTTTGGCGGCATTGGCTCTGCGGATTTCCTGAACAGTTTCAAACAGTTCTTCGTCAATGATCGCCGGATGGTGGTTCTTCACCAATACTGCGGAAGTTCTCCATTATTCCGCTGGATGTTATGGTTCAGAAAGTCCACGGTGTATTTTTTCTGGATCAGGACAGCTCCTGTATATCGTTCCCTTTGTATCATCTGAGAAATAATCCTTCCAGTCCATCCTTCTTCCAGATCACTGTTCAGCTGTCCTTTCTTTGAGTTCTTTTTTCTGGCTTTGACCGCCACGGTCTCAGGAGCTGGAATCCGGTCATAATTCAAACCTCTGGCAACATCTGTATAGGCAGTACCCTCTGCCACTTCCTGAAAAATCCGGCGCACGATTTTTGCTTCTTCTTCCACAATTTCGATATCCCTATACTGATATCCACTTTCTGTCGTGACCATCTTTCCATTGTAGCGATACCCATATATGACCATGTTCTTTACCTCACCTCTCGGATAGCGCATCTTATTTCCAAGATTGATGTTTCTGGAAATACTCCGGCTTTCTTCCTGGGCAATCGCCGCAAGTGTCGTTAGAATAAAATCACTGGTCGGATCAGCTGTGTCCAGATTTTCTTTCTCAAAAAGGATCGTCACATTGTTGTCATGCAAAGTATTAAGGGCGGTCATAAAATCCGCCGTATTTCTGGAGAAACGGGAAATCGACTTGCATACAATACGGTCTATTTTCCCTTCCCTGCAGTGCCGCAGAAGTCTTTTGAATCCAACACGCTTATCCTTGACCGTTCCTGAAATTCCATAATCGGAGTAAACCCCGATTGGATTCCAGTCTGGATTGTTTTCGATCAGCTGATGAAAATACCGTTCCTGCGTTTCGTAGGAGTTTTCCTGGTCACTGGAATCAGTGGAAACTCGAATGTAAGCGGCTACGTTCAGATGCCCTTCCTTTTCCTTTGTCCTGCGAAAAGAAGCTGTGGAAATAAATTCATTTTCTTCTTTCATTGCTTCTGCCTGTGGCTGGAAGACCGCCTCGAACTCGCTTCTCAACCCACCGACCCGTTCCATAACAGGAACTGCCTGCTGCATTTTCTCCTTTGCAGCCAACGCCTTCTGGATCAGGGAAGCAATTCCGGCATCTCCGTTTTCCTTGGATTCGGATAACGGCAACTTTGTCTTTTTCTCTTTTTGTTGGGTAGACATCTCTTGGCGCACAACGCTTTCCTGCAAAAAAGAAGATGCAGCCGCCTTCTTTTCAGAGAGGTCAGCTGCACCACTTTTTTCTTTCACCGCTTCATAGGATTTCTTTTCCTGCACAGGCATCTGAGTCACAGATGTGGTTTCCGGCAGAACTGATTCGCCCTGTCCGGTCGCTGCCATCAACATCTTTGAAAGCTCGGCTGCTGAAGCATTCGGGCGGCTTTTCTGTTTCTGCTGTACGGTACTTTTGACCGTTGCGCTCTGCAGTTTCTGCAAAAAATCATTTGCTGTACTCATCTTGTTCTCTCCTTTCCGCCCATCTGCTTTTCTCTTCGGGCAGTCACATATTCCCTCTACTGCGTGATATTATCAAGTAAATTCGGTGCAGAAAGACGGAGAATAATCCACCCGATTATTGTCCTATCTGCACCATCCAATATGTAAAGGCCCTGCCTGAAAAGACAGAGCCGTATCTCTTACAATTTCTTGGCAAAATCAAGGCTGATCCAGCCATTACGCTTACCGGCATAGGCCTTCAGCAGACCCCAACGGGTTGCTCCCTCACCGTCTGCTTCCTCTACAATTGTAAATACGCCTTTTCCAGTGTACTGCCCGGTCTTAGCATAGTTCGTACCAGGTCCCTTACGGATATTAAGGTCACTGATTGAAACGCGTACCGCATACGGGCAGTTTGCCTTAACTTCCGGGTAGACTGCCTTACCCGCCGGGTCATAAACGAAATAGCCCGGATTGACATCCGCACACTGCTTTGCGTAAGCCAAGTCATGGAAAGCACCCTTCTGAGAAGCCGCATTCTGCCAGCTTTTGCGGACACGGTACCAGCCGGAGATAACCGTACCCTCAGAAGCCTTTGCCACATCATACTGCGTAAGGTTCCAACGCTCGATGATACTGCAAAGATTCTGTACATAAGTGTGGCTGGTCGCATAACCACCATCTTTGATCAGCTGTACCGCTTTCTTGTAATCCGTGCAGCCGGCCAAACCTTCATAGCGTTTCTTACTGCCGTTCATCGCACCGAGCAGATATGCGGCATGGTCGGTAATGGAATCCTCCACACAACTGTACTTTCGGAAGTCGGCTGTAATCGTGACCATCGAGCCATCATCATTCTGCTCCTGTGTTTTCTTGGTATAGACAGACTTGCCATCCCAACTGCTGCCGCTCCAGCTGTTCCCGGAAAGCGAAGTCTTCATGCCAAAGCAGTTATTAGCATTCTGTGCCAGCTCAGATTTACCGTAGCCGGACTCAAGAATGAACTGAGCCATTGACACGCAAGCAAGAATGCCAGTGGTTTTCTGGTTCGCAGTAAACAGCGGACCGATCTTTGCAACTGCTTCTGCTTCCGAGAGATTTTTCAGTGAAGAAGCCTGCATGCCAGATGAGGATGAACCGCCCAGTGCTGCAGTCACCTTCACGGCCAGATCACCAAGACGGGCATACAGCCAGTTTCCAGGGCAGCTTTTGTTTGCAAACCAGCGGTGAACTGTCAGAACCATCTCGTCTGCGGCAGGTACATAATTGAGAGTTTTATTCTTATCTCCCAGCCACAGAAGTTTTTTCTTGCCGTTTCGTCGGCAGATATCGGTACAGAGCTTAATGAGTGAACTGTACACCGCACTGTTCATGGCATACGGCTCATTCATATCACTGGCACATTCGATGGTGACCGCCCTCTGGTCATTGGCATTGCTGGACGAACACCAGCTGCGGTTCTTTTCCTCGACACAAAGCGACACACGGCCATCTGTACCGATACCGTAGTTGCAACTTGCCTGACGGCTCGTACTGGTAAAACAGCCGCAGATGCTTTCCGCAGAAAGCTGACCGACCACACAATGCGGCGTAATGCGGTCGATGCTGTGTGTCCTCTGACCGGAATGGTTCGGAGAGAGCTTGGTGTAAACAACGAGTGGACTATTGGTATATCCCATAATGATTTCCTCCTTCTAAAAAAAATTGAGGCCCAGATCACTCTGAACCTCGTGCTGTGGTTATTTGGTTGTTACGGAATCAGCAGTTTCATGCCGACCCGGATAGCGTTGGAAGTCAGCCCATTCAGCACACGGAGATCTGCACAGCGGCTGCCACTCCCCAGTTCCCTTTCTGCGATCTTCCAGAGATTATCACCGGGAACCACAGTATAGATCTTGCTGGCTGTGAAGGCATAGGTATCCGCACTGTTAAGAACGTAGGCCAAACCACTCACCGCTTCCGGGCACTTTATTTTCAGCCAGCCCGCACAGAATTCCACGATTTCAATCAGTGTGTTCCTTTTGTAAACGGTCACGACTTCTGCGCCAGTGTCCGGCATCTCCCGAATATTCATGAGGGTCTTGAGTTTGCCGTAGGCAATGGTTGCCGGAAGCTCCTCTGCAGTCGGGAACTCGTTCTCATCCACTTCAGCCTCTGCTTCTTTCTCCGCTGGGGTATCTTCCACAGGGACTGTGGTTTCTGGCTTTTCTTCCGGGATATCGTCCACGACTGCTTTCTCTTCACTCTCATCTGCACCAGTATCTGGTACAGCCTCTTCCGGATAAATCACGTTGCCGTCATTGTCGAACACACGGCTGCCGGGGTTTTCATCACACTTGGCTTTTGCATTCGCCAGCAGACGGTACGCTCCCAACTGGGATGCCTCATCTTCCCAGACTTCACGCACACGATAATAGCCGTTTGTCAGCTTTGCGGGATACTCTTTCTTACTCATATTGCTTTCCTCCTACTAATGAGGGAGAGACTCATCACCTCTCCCCGTTTTCCTTACTCTTTGTTCTGCTTGTCGCTCGTTTCTTCCTTCAGCTGTGCCAGCATCTCCTTCAGCTTATCCGGCACCGGAAGGCCAATGACAGCCGCATTTTCGAGGCAGCTCAGACCTTCATTTGCCAAATAGAAAAACACAACAGCAGTCTGATAGCTGCGCCATTCTGAAGAATCTGCGTATCAATGATGTTGGCAATGCCAACCAGTACGAAGATACACACCTTCTTGGCAATACCCTTAAAGCCAACTTCAGAAGAAAGTTCATGCTTGATGGCTGCTGCCAACACCCCGGTGAAGTAGTCGCAGACCACAAACACCACCAGTGCATAAAGGAAGCCATCAAATCCGCCGAAGAACCAGCCCAGGAAACCACCCAGACCTGCGAACATCCACTCAATCTTATCGATCACATTCTGCATAATCTTGTCCTTTCCAGCCCTTTTGGGCATAAAAAACAGGCGGTATCTCTGCCGCCCTTACGAAAAAATACTCCTTCTATAATGAACACTGTTTCACAGCAAATAACAGACACTTTGCGTGAAAATCAGTGGAAATTTATTTTCCGAATGCACGGATTACAGATCCTACCACACATTCTCCGATTCTGGCGTAGCCTTCCGTACTGCAATGGAGCTGGTCGCCATTAAACGGATACGGCGAAGATCCCGTATATTTTTCCAGAATAATGCTGCCATTCCGCTTCTGATAATAGGACTGTCCGTTCACATACCGCTGTGGTACACTTCCAACCACCCTGCCGGATGCATCTAGCTGATATTTGGCATACTGCTCGTTCACAGCATTCTTCTGTGCGCCAAAGACACTCCAAGTCCTGCGGTTGATCCCACTCTCATGCCAGAGATCACAGACTGCCACATTATTTACCTGCGCCACAGCCTTGATCGTATCTGACAGTTTTTCCATTGTCTGGCCAGTTCCGGTCGGATATTCTTCGTATCCGTCTGCATCCACATACGGATATTTGCCCGCACAATGCGGCGTTGCCACCAGCACATGACAGAGCAGATTCCCGGCATCCTCCAGTTCTTCATAGATGCGGTTTAAAAGATACTGGATTCGACCACAGATAGTCTCCTTTTCCGGGTAGCAGTCTCCTACCGAACCGAGTACCGTTGCTCTTTCGTTGTAGGCCGGCAGCACAATGATCAGGCTGACACCTTCTACGTCAGCGGCCATCAGCGGCCGCAGGACACCATTCTTATCCGTTTCTGCATTGTACGTTCCATCCAGACCGTTGTCACCGTCCGTCATCCGAAGGATTCCGATACCGCCCTTTGCATGGGTAGCAACATTCATACCGAGCAATTCTTCCAGCTTCTTCTGCCATTTTCCAGCCGCCGTAATGCTGTCACCAATGACCAGAGCCTTCTTCCCTTTCCAGCTACCGGACAGTTCCGCATATCCGGCAGCAACAGCTTTCTCTGCGGTATCAGATGCCACTGCATGATCTGCCTTTTTCGCTGTCTCCGCTTTTTCAGCATGATCCGCTTTTACTGCCACTTCCGCTTTTTCTGTAAGAATGGCGTGTGTCGCATTCTTCACAGCGGAGGCACGTTCCGTTATGCTGCTGTGACTGAGTGCCTCAATCTCCTCATTGGAAAGCCCAGTCACGTTCAGCACCCACATGGTCACAACAAAGGAAGTGTAATTGGAACCCGTCAACTGCACCGCAAAATTCAGATTATCCTTTCCACCAGCATATTCGTAAACCAGATTCATTTGAAACGGAAGCGTTGCTTTGTTCAGTGTTCCACACGGCACACGTTTTGCCCAGTTTGGAATACCCGGTTCGATGATGCCAATGGATACCTCTCCCAGCTGTGTGTCATCCGTTTCTACAGATTCCACCCTGCCAAAGACAAGATACTTCCCGGCAGCCAGACCACTCAGCCGTACTCCGCCGAACACGCCCCAGTCTTCGTTGCGGGTCACGGCAGCCTTTGCCCACGCATACATTGTGTCCTTTTCCTGAAACTTGCTGGAGAAAGGAATCATTTCAGAAAAGACAGGGCATCCATATGCTACATTGCCCAGCATTTCCCGTGTCTGGTCTGAAATGCCGGTTCTGTCTGCATACGGAACGCTCATGACTTTTCCGGCAATGCCCCATGTGTCATAATACTGAAGGATGCTGTCCTCAACCGGACTGCTGCTGATCAGTGACAGAACTTTCTGCAGTTCATCATCACTCTGTCCCGTCACATCCAGTAGGACACATCTGCCGTCACACTCCACTACAGCATCATTCCTTGCAACACACGGAGAAATATCCAGCCTGTATGCATTCTCCAGAATCTCTCCGAAAAATACCACATAGATTTCATTTCCGTGAGCAACTCTTACCACCTTCGTCACATGAGTATTCAGATTTGCACCTTTGGAATCATACTGGTAGCAGCTCACACCGGCACAGGAGCCGGAAATTTCCCGGATCTTGGAGATGAACAGATATTTTCGGAATTTGCCCATCAGCATATTGGTAAAGCGATGGTAGAACTGACCGTAATCCGTAGTTCCCGTGATCCGGTAATCCAGAAATTCTCCTGCTTCACATTTAGCCCCCAGCAGAGCCGGCATCGCAGCCTTTGGGAACACCTCACCCAGATTACCATTGGAACCGGCAAGTGCCAGCTTTGCTCCGGTGATCCCATTCTCCACAGCCAGACTGTACTGCCCACGGATTGCTTCACCAGCGGACGGATACACCGTTCCATCCTGCCCAACCCGGACATCAACCAGTTCCGCCGCATAATCTGCCTTAACGTCTGTAGAAGCTGTCACGTTTGCATCCAGCCGCTTGTTCATCTGTTCCACAGCTGTGTTCATGGCATCTTCTGTTTTCTGCATGGCAGACTGTGCATCGGATACTTTGGTGTTTACCCGGCTCTCTGCTTCCGATACTTCTTTGCTCATGGATGCTTTCGTTTCCGAAAGATCCTTGTGCATTCCTTCCACATCTTCTGCAACATCCGTTTCCAGTCTGTACATCTGGGCGTTGAAATGACTGCACAGGCTCCAATAATCCGTATCGGACAGCACTGTACCTGCAGGGACTGGCTTTCTGGAAATATAACCATCCCCACTTTCCGCGTCCAGAACGATTGTCAGTTCCTCATATTCCTTTTTCTGATTCCATACGCCATCGTGTTTCGGAATGATCCGCTTACCCTTAAAAGTTCCCATAAAAAATCTCCTTCCTGCCGGTGTTTATCCGGCTGTCCTCATAACAGTTTCGGATAGTCACCCGGTCAGGGAGGAGTTCTTTTCTTATGGCGGTCAGGTTTTACCCCCCCTCGAACATTTTTTCGATATACCGCTTTTTCTTCATTTTAGTGTCCTTTCTCTTACTGTTCCAAAATTCCAAGTTCGATCATCTTCTTATACAGCATAGTTCCGATGACCGTCTTGGTTGCAGCTGTGTAATGAACGGAATCTGCCAACAGTGTCTGCGGAACCTGTCCCTGTTTGATACGCTCGATGTCCGCATCCGTGGGATCAAGGCCTGCATCGTCCAGACCATAGCAGCTGATGACCGTCTTGCCATCCGTGTCATACACCGGATGCGCCAGATACTCTCTGAGACTGACGAAACGTCTGCCAAACGCCTGCTTCATCTGCTTTTCATATTCTGCACGCTGGCTTTCCGTTCCAGACGAAAGGCCCAGCACCAGATATTCCTTTCCCTTGAAGTGCTAATCATCTGCTGATGCATCCGGATCAGGTCTGTAAGGTCTGCATATCCTCCGTTCTGGCCTATGAAAAGGATCATCACCTCGGAAGCCTGATTGTGCAGCCGGTCAAATGCAGTACGGACCGCAGTCGGACGCTTGATTGTGACAGCTTCACCAGCGACAGAACGTGTAAACGTCCAGATGCCGTTGGTATCTGCATAGTTTGTGCCAGTCCAGCGGAGTGTGCCTTCTACCTCGCCAATCTTGACCGGATTGACGTGAGCTCCACCCTGCAAAAGCGGTGTTACCTTGTAGCCTTCTTCTGTCAGGATACCGGAATCCGTTTTTCGCACAGCAAGCGTCACTGGCTCACAAGCAGCCGGAATGGTAATGTTGTTGACCAGCATCACATCGGCTCCCTGACGGGCAGCAATCGTTCTGGCATTCTCGCCACCGGTACCGCCGTTGTAGACCGGAATCCCGGACAGCTTCTGAAGAGTGGACGTCCATCCACCTCCTGCGGTAAGAGAATCGCCCCAACAGACAATACCCGTCAGCACAGTCGCTTCTCCAGATTTTTTATTCGTGCTTCCTGCCCATTCAGTCTTTCTTCTGCCTTCTCCGCACCGGATTTCAGCTGTTCCAACGAAGCATCCACCTCTGCAAAGCGTTCTTTCAGCTTTCCGTGGTTCACATAGGAACACCAGTAGGTGTATTTACTCTGGAAGAAGGTTGCCATATCTTCATTGGAAAAACTGTCATCCGCAAAAGCATAATCCTGCCAGTACCATTTCGGAGTCCATACAACAGGCTCCTCTCCGGAATACTTCCGGGTGTTCCAGATGCCAAACCAGCTGGCACTGAATGTTCCTGCTTCTTTCTGTACTCGGATTACTTCCAGTATTTCCTGCGTAAAAGCAAACCGCCAGACATACATCTTTCGTTTTCCGTAAATGGTACGCTTCAGCACTGGTGAAACATTGATTGGATTCGTGAACTTACCATCCAGATAATAAGCAATCAACAGCCGGTTATCATACGCACCACCCTGAACACCTTCCGGACAGTTCTCGAATTCCTCGACCTCACAGAGATAACAATACTGATAGCCTTCTTCAAACTTCCGGAGCATCTCGTCAAAGGACATCATGCCGCTCAGCTGCTTGGCATATCCCTGGTTATGCGGCTGATCGGATTCTTTGCTCAGACCGATGCTGAACTCGACCACCTGGTCAAAACCTGTACCGCTGATCTTTGCACTTGCCCGGTTGCCGGTACTCTGGAATCCAAAACGGTAGGCATATGGATACTTCTCCGGGTACGCCAGCGTATCCAGCCCAAACGAATAACGCACTCCCGGATGATTCAGCAGTTCCTCCGCCGGGACGAGGAAGAAGTTATCTGCAATGACCGCACTCCCTGCGCTTCCGGCATACCCGGCTTCCTCTGCACTCTCAGCCTCCTTTGCATGGGTAGCACTTCCGGCTTCGTTAGCAAATGTCGCTGTTTCTGCATGGTCTGCACGGCTTATAAACCGTGACCGGGCAATGAAGGACTGCTGGTTTACAATAGAGGTTGTCAACTGGATCTGTCCCAGATTTTCTACGATTTTGTCATTCAGAAAACTGCCTGCGAAAACGATATACAGCGGTTTCCCCAGTGCAATGACTTTTTCCACCATCTCCTGTTCCAGAGGGTAAAATATCCGGGAACCGACCGTAACGGATGTGGTAATGATCGGGGTGACCGTGGATGCCCAGCTTCCAATACTGTTGACATAAAAGCGAACTTTCACTTCTGCCCCTTCAAGCTCCTTGTTTCCTTCCGGTCCGATGCCCTCCAGAGTCAGTTCCAAATACAGCCGGTCCAGCCGTTTCAGCTTCATCATCTGTTCATAGGAAATGCAGTAAGCAAAATGCAGAGATGACCATTGGGGCTTTTCATACTGTGTCACATAGGCAGCATGGTCAAACTTGAATACCACATTCTGACCATCCACCTCTGCTCCCGTCACACCTTTTGACAATGCGCCATTTGTGTTGTCCTCGGCCCAAAATAATAAGATACCGGCAGCCTTGGTGCTGCCATTGCATCGATCAGTTTCAAACGCTCAGCCAGGCTGTCATATTCCACACCTGCAGAGTCTGTATGACAGTCCGTCACCTCTTTCAGGATTGCCTCGTGCGCCCGCAAAAGCTGTGGTAGGGATGCCTCTCCGGCTCTGGCATTGATGATTTCCTGCTCCAGAATCCGCAGACAGTCATGCTCAGAAACATATTTCCATCCAAGATCTTTGACAGCTGTTGTTTCATACGCATACACATAAAACTCACTGTCCTGTGCAGCAGCTTTTTCCCTGCGGATACAGAAATAGAGTTTTCTGGATGCCGTGTACTTCGTCACAAACTCTTCCCAGCGGCTTTCGGAAAAATCCAGATCAAACGCTGCCAGATAGCCGTTTTCCTCATTCAGCTTTACTGCACTGAGGGGCACACAGCCAACTTTTCCATTATCACTGCCCCATGCATTCGGGGAGTTCGTAATGATAGCCTGTCCTTCATACGGCACCTGATTACTCAGAATAACGATCCGGAACGACTTTTCTTTGCACTCTTCATAGGAACCGAAGAAACCAAGAAAGGTTCCCGTGTAACCAGAAACATGATGAACCAGGCAGCGGACAGCTGCACCTTCCATACTATTCTGAACAGTATTCTCATTCCGGTATGCAGTTCCCATTTCTACCGGAACGATTTTTCGTAGCAGGCCTGCTGTAATACTGCGCATGGCTTCCCCGGCACTCGGATAGGTAGTCCCTTCACTGTCCACTCTGGTATCCACCAGTTCTGCGGCATAGTCCGCCTTGCTGTCCGTGGATGCCGTCACATTTGCATCCAGACGTTTATTCATCTGGGCAACTGCCGCATCCATGCCATTCTGAGTACTCTGCATTGCTTTTGTCGCCGCGTTGACATTTGACGTTACACGATTCTCCGTTTCGGACAGTTCTTCCGCCATTTTCTGATGAGTCTGCGAAAGTTCCTCACTCATCGCAGACTTCGTATTGGCAAGGTCTGTGTGCATTCCTTCCACATCTTCTGCCACATCCGTTTCCAGACGGTGCATCTGGGCATTGAAATGGCTGCACCTTGCCCAGTAGTGCTCGTTTGTGAGTAGCGTACCGGCGGGAACATCATACCGGCTGATATAGCCATCCCCCGTTTCCGGGTCAAGAACGATCATCAGCGGTTCATAACTTCTCGCCTTGTCCCAGTCTCCCTCATGCCGGGGAATGACTCTCTTTCCAAGAAATTCTCCCATTGTATCTCCTTCCTGCCGGATCTCCGGCATCATTGTTCTTTTTCTTCTCCATACTGGATGACCAGTTGTGATTCTTCATCCAAAGAAAACACCAGACCCAGATCATCCCAGGACTGAAAATTCAGATAGCCGTTTCCGTCAATGGAGCTGTTGACCATCTTGTCATACACATCTGCTGCCACCTTTTCCATCGTACTGGAATAAGATCCTTTCATCAGCCCCAGTTCATCGTCCGACTCCATGACGAGATATCCATCCTCGGAAATATAGAAGCCCTGAATGCCAGACATCGTTGCATCCACGCACTGCTTATAAGTCAGCGTTGCGATCTTCCGGTTCGTGATCGCCGCCCGTGCCACATTCAACGTCAGGTTGAACATTCCCAGCACATCCCCCTCATCAGAAAGAAGGTAAATGTCGATGGGAAAACGACCATATACTTCCGTCATAAAAGAAGTGACGGTCAGGATGATCGTACCGGAATCCACAAACACAAGCTCCGGTCTGGATTCGCTGGAATACTGGAACACCGCTCCATCTGGCCTTGTACCCGAATAACTGACGATGGTACCTTCCTGCACAACATATTCCACCGAATTCTGATATAGTCGGCATCTGACTTTTCGTGCCTGATTGTCAAACTGTTTGACTGGGATCTGGACAGGGATCAGATTTTCCGTGAAAGACAGTTCAATCTCCTGAAAGATCCGGACTGGTTTCACTGTTGTTACTGCCGTCTCCTGTGCTTCCTGTGTCTGTATTTCCACTATTTGTTTCCTCCTTACTGCCATCGCTTTCGCCTCCTCCCTGCCCGGTGTTGTCCGGTTCTTCTGGCTCTACTGGTTTCTCTGGTTCTTTTGGGTCTTCTGGCTCATATCCAACAGTTCGCCAGTTTTCTCCATCCCACAGTTTCAGCCGCAGATTCTTCTTATCGACCCACAATGCATCGTTCCCCGGCTCCTCTGGTGCGGTTTCCGATACTGGGATACTCGGCTGATACTTTTTATCCAGTTCTTTTTCGACATCTTCCGACAACTTCTTTGCCACGCTGTATCTCTCATCCAATTCCTTTTGCAGTGCTTCCGAAAGTGTCGTGACATTTCCATACCGGCTGTCCAATTCCTCAGCCAGTTCTTTGGATAACTTCTTTGCAGTTTCATACCGCTGATCCAGCTGCTCTTGGAGTTCGGAAGAAAGCGCTGTTGCCGTCTTATACCGATCATCCAGTTCTTTCAGCAATTCCTCGGAAAGCTCCGTAGCTTTCTTGTAGCGGTCATCCAGTTCCTTGAGGGTCTGTTCCAGCAGGATTGCTGTCTTGACTGCGGTGTCATCCGACTCCCAACCATAACCCCACGTCTTACCGCCATCCGTGGATACAAACAACCCGGCAGAGCTGTTCTTCCATGCGACCGTTGACTGTTTCAAGGCTGCAGCATTGAATGCATACCGGACCGTATTGCCTTTGCTGTCCGTCTCATTCTTATAATGAAGGCCAAACAGTGCGGCAAAAAGCGCACCGTCATAAATGATGGATGCTGTGATTCCACCGACCTGCTCCCCCACTGCTGTCTCCGCACGGACCGCTGTATCGTAGGCAATCGTTGCTGTATTCCGGATGCTGTTGAGTGAACCAGTCAGGGAGGAATTCCGGCTGCTAACCGTGGAGTTTGAAAGCGTGATGCTGTTATAGCGTTCCAGCAGCGTGTCATACTCGGTTTCGGTGACTTTGGAACTGACTTCGATTCCCAGCTTTGAGATAAACACATGGACCGTATCGCAAAGGGAAACACGCTCTGCTTCCACAATGTCCTCATACCCCGGCGTATTCCAGAGCTGCAAAAAGTCGATCTTGATATCGATCTCCGGCTCTGTTAAGTCCGTGGTGTCGATATAGTTCTGTGCGTATTCCCGAAGTGCCGCTTCACTCGGCTTTTCCTGAAAATTGCTGGTACAATCCAGCACGGTGATCTTCTGGTAGGGGATCGACCGTTTGCTTTGCAGCACCACCTTCTCCGGCAGTTCCATGACTGCCTGCGTTTCGTTGTCTACCCAGTACGGATGCACCCCTGTAATCGTGTTCTCGATGGACTTTTCCATCTTGAAATCCGTCAGGTTCTTACCGTAGATGATGTGGACGTTATGGTCGGCACCTCTGGCCTTATGGAACTTGACCGTATACCGGTCCCACTCGAACTCACCGCCAAAAACATCCAGAACTGACCCGGCCATACCTCCAAGGCAGTTTCGGAAGGAGGATGGAACTCCCAACGTAAAGGTTGCACTGGATTCCACATCCGCCCAGACATTAAACGGACAGTCAGAAGCCGCATGGCTTTTCAGCCCCCGCATTGCCCCGACACAGCCGGTCACTGAAAACGGCGATACCGTGATAAAGTTGAGCTGGTAGGAAATATGCCGTGCCTGCACTTCCAGCTTGCCATCAATCGGGGTTGTGATCTTGTAGATTCGGAACGGCTGAGACTGCATGGTATCGGATGGCTTGGCAAGGATGATATTCCCCTCCTCCAGCATCTCTGCATGGATACCTTCCGCCGGGCAGATGAGCTTCAGCTCATAGCTTCCGTTTCTCTTTTCCGTTACGGTACAGGACTGTGCATCTGCCAGCTTTCCGATGCCGTTATGGTCAAATTTCATTTCTCTGGAATCATATAAACATGGGATCACTGGCTGCACCTCCCTCTTACAGCGTCCACCAGCGAGGAGTCACCTCCACCGCCGTGATACCGCCTGTCCATGTGATCTGCGTCTTTCCCTCCGGCAGTTCCGGGAAGTCATCCGAAAGGATGGTCTCATTGCAAAAGCCGGAAGCGTTGTAAGCGTTGTGCGTCTCACAGTTGAGCAGCACGTAGTCCTTGATGCTGTGGATGGTGATTTTCTCCTCACCCACATACAGCTCACCACCCGAATCTCCGTAGACCTTGAAGATGGGCTGTGCCGGGAAAGCAAAAGGATTCTTTAAGGTCGACCTGCCATCCAGCCGGATCACCCTCTGCCCATCCATACTCCAGCGCTGGGGCTTACAATTGAAGGTCAGTTCCATCTCAGCGGCTTTCTGGGCTGTCACATCGAATTCCAGAGCATCCTTGCAGACTGCCATCCGGAAGAAATCCGGATCGTAGGTGTCCTGCAATTTCTGATACCCGATCGGAGATAACAGCCATGCCTTGACCGCCGCTGTCTTGGCTGGCAGACCGTTGAAGAAAAATGCCTTGTACTTGATATCCACGTTCTGGTATCTTCTTCTGCCTGCCTTCGCATTCTCGGAGAGGATGTCCCCATTCCTGCCGGGTACAGAGGTACTCTCCACATCCGCTGCCGGGGAATCATACACACCAGGACCAGACAAATATAAAAGGAAGTCTTTGCTGGACTTCCCGGCAAAGGACAGATACTGTCTGGCATATCTGCCTTTTAACTGAAACTGTGATACCGTCTGCTTTGGGGTGTTATAGCCCATACGCATCTACCTCCTTTACTTGAAGACCGAATCATCCTCGTGGATCATGCCGTTGATCTTATCGGCAACGGTCTGTGCCAGTTCGTCATCGTTCCGCACGTTATAGCCGTTGACTGTGATATACACACCGCCAAGGTTGGTCGTCCGGGTCGTACCGCCTCCGGCCAGAGCTGCCTGTGGGAAGTTCCATCCAGAGCCATCGAAGTGCGGCAGGGTCAGTTCCGGCAGGCTGAAAGAACTGATGCCCTCCATTCCCTGCTGTACCTTTGCTGCCATCGACTTGATCTGGCTGATCAGTCCACCCTCGCCTTTCTTGATGCCGCCAGTCAGCAGCTTCATGAAATCTGGCATATAGGTATCGGCATCAGACAAAGGACCCTCGTCCGGCACCGAGAAGTGCAGGAACGAGCGGATGCCCTTCGCCACACTTTTGACTGCGCTGCCGACCCAGCTCACGCCCTTTTTGATGCCTCCTGCGATACCGCCAACGATGTCCTTGCCCCAGCTGACTGCCGAGGAAGCCACGTTCTTGATACCGCCCCAAATGGACGAAGCCACGTTGCCAATAGCAGAAGCCGCATTGGAGATACCGTTCTTGATGGCCGACACACCCTTAGAGAACACCGACGTGACCTTGTTCCAGATATTTGTGACACCCTCACGGAAGCCATCACAGTTTTTCCAGAGTGCTCTCAACCCAAGGCCAATTCCACCTACCGCTGCCACTGCGATACCTGCGGGACCCGCCAAGCCAGCAAGTGCTGTGCCTGCGGATGCGAGGAAACCACCTGCGGAGCTTGCTACGCCTGCAAGGGCCGTACCCGCACCTGCCGCCAAACCAGATACGGTCGTACCGACAGAACCGAGCAGACCGGAAAGCGTTGTGCCGACTGTCCCGGCAATACCGCCCAGCGAAGAACCGATAGACGATACAATACCGGAAAGACTGCCGCCTAAACCGCCGATCTTCGACACTACACCGGAAAGCAGCCCGCCCAGATTCGACAGGATTCCCCCACCGCTGGAGCCAAGGCTTCCCAGCTTCGAGATGATGCCGGAGATTCCCTCTCCCAGACCACCCATTTTGGAAGTCAGCCCAGAGATCAGGTTGCCAAAGTTCGACACGATCTGACCGCCATCTGCACTGCCGATCTTCGACAGGAAACTGCCGATGTTTGACAGCAGACCGCCTCCGTTCTCTGTACCGAGGACGTTGCCAAGGTTCTGCATCGTGCTTCCAAGGTTTCCGATGGTGTTCTTCATGGAGCCGAGCTTGTCCACAAGACCGGTGACCGTATTGACCGTGTCACCGACTTTGCTGATGCCGCTTCCCAGGCTCTTTAGGAAATCCGAGTTGAGGGTATCGCCAAGGCTGCGGATCGCATTTCCAAGGGAACTGGTCTGAGAACTCAGCTCCCCAATGGAATCCTTCATATCCGTAAAGCCCTGCTTCACTTCATCGCTCATACTGCCGACTGCGGTTTTGGTGATGACCTGCAGGTCAGCCCAGAGCTGCTGGAACTGTGTTTTCAGCCCGGAAAGTCCGGAAATCAGCTGGGTCTGGATACCGCTTCCCACATCCCTTGCAGCACTACCGATACCACTCTGACTTCTCTTGATCGTAGTGGCAAAACTGCCGATCACAGAATCCATCCAGCCACCCAGAGAATCCACAGGAGTTGTGAGGTTGCTGCTCATAGACCCGGCAAGCCCCTGCACAGCCTTCACTACCGACTTGACATTTTTCTTAATGCCGGTCGCCAGCAGCTTCATGAAGTCGGGCATATAGGTATCTGCATCGGACAGAGGGCCTTCATCTGGCACGGAGAAATGCAGCAGGCTTCTGACCCTGCTTGCGACATTTTCTGCCGCTGCGATCACGGAACCGGCTGCTGCCCGGACACCTGCCGCCATCTGGGAACAGATATCTGCACCCCAGCGGTATGCCGAAGAAGCAATCGAACCGAGCGAGTTAAAGCTGCTCCTGATATTTGCAACACCTGAGGAAACCGTGCTGCGCAGGCTGGACATTGCCGAAGACACCGTGGACTTGATGCTATTGAAAGCAGAGGTCGTGGTAGATTTCAGTGTGTTCCAGCCGCTTGTGACCGTACTGCGAACTGCGGATACAGAGGAAGTTGTAAGAGACTTGATACTGTTCCACGCTGTCGTGATGACTGTTTTGATACCATTCCAGCTTGTGTTCGTCAGAGTTTTCACTGCGTTCCATGCGCTTGTCATGGACGATTTTACAGAAGCAGTCGCCGAAGTAGTCAGAGACTTGATTCCGTTCCATGCTGTGGTGATAACGCTCTTGATGCCGTTCCAGCTGGTCGTTGTCAGCGACTTCACGGCATTCCATGCACTGGTCATGGAAGATTTGACTGCCGCTGTTGCAGAGGTCACATTGGATTTCACCGCCGAGAAGCTGTTCTGGATACTGGACTTGATGGTATTCCATGTGCTGGCGGTACTGGTCGTAATGGAACTCCATGCAGATTTCATCGCGGCACTTACACCTGCCGTTCCGTTTCTTACCGTCTGGCTGATGGCCGCCCAGCTCTTACTGTATGCCTGCTCCACACCTCTCATGGAGTTGGTGATGGAGGTAGACAGCGTGGTGGACAGGTTTTCTGCCGCCGCAGTTACAAGGCTGGTGTTGGTCGTGATGCCGTTTGCCAGACCCTGCATAAAGTCCGGCATCCAGCTTTCCATATCAGCCAACGGGCCTTCGTCCGGCACGGAGAAGTGCAGGAAGGAACGGATACGGTCCGCCACTCCCGATACGGCATTTGCCACATCCTGAATCCTCGACTGGATACCGGACACAATGTTGCCGATCATGTCTGAACCCCACGAGAATGCCTGACCAGCCAGACCCTTGATAAAGGAAACCGCACTGTTAAAACCGTTCGTGATGGTGGTCTTAATACCGGAAATCGTAGAGGAAATCCCGGATTTCATCGAGTTAAAAGCTGTGGCCGCTGCACTCTTGATGCTGTTACTGAGGGACGATACCGTGGATTTCATAGCATTCCAGCCGGAAGAAACTACCGATTTGATGCCATCTACCACCCCGGAGATCTTGCTGCTGATGGCAGTCCAGATAGAAGAAACCGTGGACCGGATCGCAGAAAGGACAGTCGAAATGACCATCTTGATCGCATTCCATGCCGTACTCATCCGGGTCTGGATGCCAGTCAACAACGGAGACAGGAAGGATACAATCGCATTCCACACCGTTGTCACTGCTGTCTGGATCGCAGTCAGTACAGTAGAAACAGCTGTCTGGATCGCGGACCAAACCGTAGAGAAAGTCGTCTGCAACTCAGTCAGCAGCGGAGTCACAAAGGCGACGATGGCGTTCCAGATAGAAGTGATCTTCGTCTGGATTGCGGTCAGTGCTGCGCCGATCAGGATCTGAATCGCCTGCCAGATGGTCTCAAACAGATATTTGAACGCATCCAGCAGAGGCTTTATGGTGTTATAGATGCCATTCCACACCGAAGTGATCGTCGTGCTGATGGTGTTCATGACCGTAGAGATCGCGGTCGAGATCGCCGTCCACACAGTTGTCACCGTGGTATGGATCGTATTTATTACAGAAGAAACTGCTGTGGAAATAGCAGTCCAGATGGTACTGAAGGTCGTCTGGATACTCGTAAGAACAGTCGTAAAGAAGCTCGAAACTGCTGTAAATACAGTCGTTGCCACTGACTGGATAGCAGAAACTGTGTTTGAAAAGAAGCTGCTGATTCCACCCCACACGGTCTCGAAAAAGCTCTTGATACTGCCCCAGACAGTCTGCCAGTCTGTCCCGAACAGACCAAAGAACACATCCAGTGCGCTCTTTAATGCGGTAAGAGTCGTAGAGAATACAGACTTCACACCTTCCCAGATGCTGGAGAAGATTCCCTTTACCGCTTCCCATGCGCCGCTCCAGTTGCCGGAGAACACATTGGAAAAGACATCGAACAGACCCAGTAAGGTATCCAGAACGACACCGAGGATAGTCGAAATATTCTGGAATGCTCCCTCAAACAACGGTGCAAGCACTTGACAAAAGCCATCCCAGACTGCTTTCAGTACCTCGGTGACATCCTTAAAGTCGAAGCCCAGCCCGTTGATCCGCTGTGTCAGCTGGTCGCAGAAGCCTTTCACCTTGGAAACAATGTCGTTCCAGATGCCGGTAATGGCAGTACGGAACTCTTCATTGGTGTTCCAGAGATTCATGAATGCTGCCACCAGCGTACCGATGACCGCCACCACTGCTACGACCGGCCCGGATAGACCACCCAGAACCACACCCAGCTTGCTGAACACACCGCTGGCACTGCCCACATGGGTGATGAGAAGCCGGACACCCTTTGCAAGAGAACTGAACCCCCGCATCGCTGTGCCAACCGTTGATATGGTCTTGCCAAGCACAATGAGCAGCGGACCAATGGATGCTGCCAGTAGTCCGATCTTGATGATCGTTTCCCTAGTACTTTCATCCATACTGTTGAGCTTGTCCACGAACTGCTGCACGGCAGATACGATCTTACGGATGGTCGGCATCAGGATATCGCCAAAAGAAATAGCCAGCTCTTCCAACTGAGATTTCAGGATGGTGAGCTGACCATTTAAGTTGTCCTGCATGGTTTCTGCCATGCTCTCTGATGCGCCGTCACAGTTTTCAATGGCACCACGCAGTTTGTTGATGTCCGTTTCACTGGAATTCATCAGGCAAGGAAACCGGACATGGCATTCTTGCCGACCAGTGCTTCTGCATTGGCTGCTTTCTCAGATTCCGACAGCCCAGAAAATGCCACACGGCAATCCGCAAGGATATCGTTCAGGCTTCTCATGCTGCCATCCGCGTTGCTGGTCGCAATCGTGACCTCACCGATGTTCTTGCCCACAAAGGTCACTTCACCGGAAAGGTTGTTCATGATGGTACGAAGGGACGTACCTGCCTGCGAAGCCTTGATACCACTGTTTGCCATCAGACCGATGGCTTCTGCGGTATCCTCTGCCGAGAACCCCAGTGCACCGGCGATAGGTGCGCAGTACTTGAACGTCTCGCCCATCATGGAGACATTGGTATTCGCATTGGAAGAAGCGGCTGCAAGGATATCTGCAAAATGCCCGGAATCTGCCGCAGACAAGCCGAAAGCTGTGAGGGCATCCGTAACGATATCCGAAGTCGTGGCGAGGTCTTCACCGGATGCCGCCGCGAGGTTCATGATACCCTCGATGCCGTTCAGCATGTCAGAAGTCTTCCATCCGGCCATGGCCATGTATTCCATCGCCGAAGCAGCCTCGGATGCGGAGAACTTTGTCTTTGCACCCATCTCACGGGCTTTTGCACGAAGCTGGTCGAAGTCATCCCCAGTCGCACCGGAAATAGCAGAAACCTTGCTCATCTCGGAATCGAAGTCGGCTGCCGTCTTCACTGCGGCAGTGCCAAGACCCGTTACAGCGGCAGTCACCGGCAGGAACTTCTTGCCGACATTCTCCACAGAAGATCCGATGTTCTGAAGCTTTTCTCCGGCTTCATCGATCTTGGCAAGCGTCGCATTTGTAGTGGCCGCCTGGTCCTGTAAGGATCGCAGATTCTGTTCAGTCTCCACGATCTCACGCTGGAGGGCATCATACTGCTGCTGGGTGATCTCACCGTTGGCAAGCTGCTCATTGGCCTGCTGAGCCGCAGTCTTCAGCGTTGCCAGCTTTTCCTTGGTAGCTCAATGGCATCCTTCAGCATCTTCTGCTTCTGAACGACCAGTTCTGTATTGGAAGGGTCCAGTTTCAGGAGTTTGTTGACATCCTTCAGTCCGGACTGCGTCCCCTTGATTGACTTGTTTACACTTTCCAGTGCTTTGGAGAGCTTGGTGGTATCGCCGCCGATCTCAACGGTGATGCCCTGGATTCTGGATGCCATGTGGATGACCACCTCCTTTTGGGCATGAAAAAAGCCCGACTTGCTTTGTCACAAGTGGGGCAAAATTAAAATACGAAATGATAAACTTGAAATTTCTAGAGTAATTTCGCTTTAGCAATTTCACAAAAAGCCATTTTCTTGAAATTGCTAAGCAAAACAGGCCACGAATTTTCATTTTCCGATGATTTTCTACCTATTGGAGGTAATGTCCGAAAAATTGATATAAAAATACCCCTGTCAGATTTCTCCGACAAGGGTGTATTATCAGTTGTTATTCTTTTCTTTTTTTGCTTTGGCTGCTTTTAGGATATCCACAAGATTATCTCCGTTTAGAACATCCGGATAATCCTCCTGAAACTCCAACAAAATATCCTTATTCTGCATTTCATCTTCACGAATTTTCTCATACAGTGCCGAAAGATCCGGATTCTGGTAAACTGCCTCGATGAAAGTTCTCGATGATTCCGGTAAGTTCTCATACCCCTCATACAATTCATCAGCAGCTCGTTTGATGCTATCTAAACTAATTTCTTTTTTAGCATTCTTTTGCTCAATAAGAATTCCTACAACATCTGACAGATCATTTTTATACTGTCTGCCTGCCATTAACTTCATTACAACCAAATATTCTGCTGATACAGTCCGGATTCTTAAAACATTTGAGAATGTCTTATAATACTGCGAATACTGGATCAATTTAGGCGTATAAGATGCTGTCTTCATGAAGTCTGTGTTTAACCATCCATTTGGAAGGCCCATCCGGTCTCCAACATGGTTAATGGCATCTTTCATAGAGGATGATGCCTGTATAATTGCATCCATATCGTATGTCATCTCACGAAAGCCATAATTGATGAGTACCGCTGCACCACCAATCAAAATAATTTCAGCGGGCATTCGTGATCCATTCATTTTCCTAAATTCTTTTGATAATTCTTTCAGATACCCATCCAAATTATCTTTTGTAAATGGTACTTCAGACAAGGTTTCTTACCTCGCTTTCTACAATATTAAACCTCATAAACTCAGGAATTGCCCTTTTTCTTGCCTCTATTTTACAGTCTCACTATGCATAACCGCAGCCTGAATCAGCACACTTGAAGGATACACCACCTGTGCCAATTTATGTCTACGGATATCGTTATAATTCGTACACATAGGAAGGTCATTAATCTTCGACAAATAATCAATCATTCCCAGCAAGTACAAAGATTCTGGATACCACATTTTTTTATAAAGGCTTCGGATTGTATCATTTTCCAAAGTATTAATAATAAAATCAATATCACCCATATCCTTTACATGATGGCAAGTGTTGCTTTTGAACGTTTCAAAAGAACTACGGTATTCTGCATTTTGTGCCATTTCCTGCTCATCTGCTTCCAATAAAGCATCAACTGTAACATTCAATGCTTTTGCTATTTTATATAGTGTTCCAGCTGAACATTTTTCCATTGAAGTTTTTCCACTGCAAATGTCCGATATTGTGGCTTGTGCAACACCACTTGTTTTACTCAACTTATACCGACTCATTTTGGCTTCCCTAAGAAGTTCATCAATAATCATGTATCATCAACTCCTTTCTCTTATATTATATCGGCACACCGAAGTATAGTCAAGGATATTTTACAAAAGAACTTCCATATATCTGCGGATCACATTATCAACCCGAAATAGCTTTGCATACTCCATGAGTCGATTCAGGTCCTTGTCTCGTCTGGAAACATATGTCTTCAGAATGGAATTGAAATCCTGTGCTTCAATACTGCTCCGGCTTCTCATCAGGTCACAAATCGTCCGTTCCAGGTCATACATCGGAATCATATTCCCGTCATTGTCTTTCACAATGATCTTTCCGACATCCAGTAATTCTCGTTTTACCGTATATACTTTACAACTTCCATCCGCTGTAAGCCGATGCGCATTGTAACCGCTGTATATGGTAAGTGTGTGGACAAACGGTTCTCTGTCTGTCAGGCCATGATAATAAAAAGCCTCGTCATGTGAAAAAACAACATTTGCACATCTTTTATGAAGCACATACAGTTCATCTACCCAATCCGATCCCGTTGAATAAACGCCCCGGCTGACCGACTCCAATCCGTTCTCTCGGACATATTTGTAAAACTTAAATTTTGAAATTCCAGATTCTTCCGCAATTTTCGGTGTAATATAATCATAATTTTGAACCAATCTTGTCATCTCATCCACAGAATCACCATCCTTCCGTGCTTATATTGTAATCGAAATAAGCACGGAAGTCGAGCTTTATTCTGTTAAAAGACATCCATGTCATGTTGAGATGCCAGCTCTTTGTACGGATAGTCGTCGTTCTGCCGCTCTGTGAACATATCATTGACCAACCCGATGGTCAGCAGGTCGAGGTCGGCGATGCTGATACCGAGCTGTACACAGCGCAGCAGAAAGAGCGGGGTGGTCATTTCCCGCTCACTTTTGCGAGGTTTTTTCTGGATTCCACCTCGGTCTGCACATTCAGACCCCACAGTTCGATCAGCTGGGGCAGGATCTGATAAATGGAGAAGGTGTTGAACTGGTCCAGGAACTCCTCCGGGCTGTCCGGCACCTTTGCCGGGTCTGCATGACGGGCCATCAGCCATGCCAGGTCCTCGAACATTTCCAGACTGAACAGGTCGAGGTTGGAATTATCCTCGTCGTTCTCTCCTACGCTCTTTTCCAGCTGGCGCAGATCCTTGTAGATGTCGCGGCCGAACTTTATCCGGTACAGGCGAGGCACAGCGGCACTTGCCTTAAAGGTTACTTCCTTGCCATCGATCTCGATTTTCTTTGTAACTGCCATAATCGTAATCCTCCAAAATTTCATGTAAAATTAGCAGAGCCGAAGCCCTGCCGTATATCGTGTTTCTTACTCTGCCGAGTCAATGCTGACCAGTGCATTACCGCCGCTCACAGTCGGCAGCTTTCCATCCCACTTCTGGATCTTCTGGTAATCAATCAGCGTATCGGACAGACTTTCTGCCAGTTTGCGGTTTGCCTCTGCCTGTGCATCTGCGGCAATGGAAGTTTTCTGGGCATCCGCCTCTGCATTGGTGATCGCCACCTGCTTATCCGCTTCTGCCTTGGCAATGGCGGCTTCATTCTCGATCTTCTGCTTATCTGCATTCTGCTGTGCAATGGACTTCTGCTGGATGGCTTCGTTATAGGCATCCTCGAAATTCATGTCGTTGATGACGACTTTGTTTACGAACACAACGTCCTCACCATATTTCTGCACAAGAGATTCTGCCAGCTTCTGCTGCGCCAGAGGCTCGATCCTGGTGCGGTTCGTTACCTCATTGGGACCAAGTTCAGCCATCGCAGACTTGATGGCAGATGCCACCAGCTCATCACCGACCAGATTCTTGATGTCGGACACATTCGCATACAGCCAGGCACTCTTCTCAGGAAGCACCTGATAGGTCACGATGACATCAGCAGCATACACCGGAGTCTTGTCAGAGGCTTCGCCCCAGACCTGCGCCTCGATGTGTTTATCCTGCTGCTTGTTGTTGACCTTGTGAATGCTCTGCACAAAGGGAATGCAAAAGTTGAGCTTGCCGCTCTGGATGGTGGTCTCCTGGATCTGGCCAAAGCTGGTCTTCACGCCCGTGTATCCGGTGGGGATGATGTGAAACGAACAGACAGCCAGCACCAGAACGATAATCACTGCGAACAAAGGAAAAATCTTCTTCATAGTCATATACCTCTTTATAATAATGTAAGCAGAGCCGAAGCCCTGCTGTGTGTGTCGGTCACTTAGCCCTGCGGCTCCTCGGTGTGACTGGTGTCTTCGGTGTCCACAGCTTCCGCCTGCGGCTCGTAGACCGCATCGTACCACTTGTTATAGACATCATCGGTGGTGTTAGTACCGGTCTTGGCCTTGACATAACCGTTTGCCAGAGGGGTTGCCTGCAGGTTCAGGGTGTCTGTCTTGACTTCCTTGCTGTCCTCGTTGGTCTCACCCTCGATGGACGGACGGCTTGCCACACAGTTGTACAGCACATGGCGGATGTGACGCTGGTCACCATCGAACTCGAACAGGAAGGCGAAATGTTCCAGTTCCACATTGGCGTTCTCAGCAAGCACGCCGTTACCATCCAGTTCCTCGTGCATGATGTCCGTGAGGAAGCTCTCCGGGATCAGCGCGATCTCCAGATCGCCCTCGTAGCCGGAGTTGTTATTCACAACATAGTAGGCGATATTGTCCGCATAGAACGGCTCGATCTCGCCATTGGCATCCATAGAAAGACTGACGGCACCGGGGATACGGACCGGCTTTGCATAGGTGACACTGCCATCTTCGTCAAAGGTTGCCTTTGCATAGTGGCAGTTTTTCAGGCCAAATTTGACCTTATTGCTTTTCTTCGACATAGTGTTCCTCCCATAAAAATATCCTGCATGAGCATCACACAGTCAGCTCATACAGGACTTCATACATCTTTTCGGTTTCGATCCAGACCTCGCTTTTCTCATAGTAGAGTTCGTGTGCGGTCAGGACTTCTTCAATATTTGCTTCCATATCCGGGTCTTTGTAATCGGTGTAGACCTCAATGTCCAGCCGGTTGAAATGGTGGTACACAAGATTATCCGCGCCAAAGTTCTCAGCTTTCGGATACAGGAAGCAGATAAACGGTGGATCAGGGCTCTCCCCTTCTGCGAAATGGTCATACGCATAAGGAAGCCCCATCTCCTCCACCAGAGCCTTTACTTCTTCGTGGGTCATTGGTTCCTCCTTACTTTAGTGCCTTTTCGATAAGGGACTGGAGCTGCTCGATACCTGCCTGTTCAGCCGGAGCGATATGCGGTCTTCCTGCCACACGACCGCCGCCACGCTTGGCATGACCTTTTTCCAGAAGATGCGCCAGCTGGTAGCGGTTCTTGGAATGCACCACCATCTGAAGACTCTGACTGGATTCGGACTGCTTGGTCGCTACCCAGCTTCCCTTGTATGCGCCCGTCCGGGACGGTGCATTGGCCGAAATCTGGTCTTTGACCGTTTTCGCAGATTTGCGGACTGCCTTCTTAACCTCGGTGGAGGCAAGGGTCGCATATTCTTTTAAGCCCTCGTTGATGGCATCTGCCATCTCATCGATGCTGACAGTTCTGCTCATCCGGCTGCCTCCTTTCCAGTCTGCAATGGATCTTCAGGATCTTCTTCTGATAGTTCATCGGGTCAACGGATTCGATATTGTAAAGCTGCTCCCGGAAGCGGATGCGGAAACCGGTGGAAGTCAGGCATCTCGTCTCACTGCACCAGCGAACCGTAAACACCACGCTCTTCTGTTCGGCTGTGACCTCACCCTCTTCTTCCTGCGCCTGATAGGTCGAGGCGTAGGCAAAGCAGGTGAAATATTCCTCCCATGTGTTCCGATGGTTTCCGACCTTATCGGTCACGACCGTGCTTTTCTCGATCGTGATCCGCTCATTCAGCTTTTCGATCATCAGAACACCCCCTCCCTCACAGCAAACAGAATGGAACGAAGCGTCAGCATCAGCTGCTTATGGTCAGCTTCGTCCCGGTGCTCATAGAGATACCCCAGCGCATACAGAATCGCCACACGGCAGGTGCTGCGCAGGCTCCCAGTTCCCTTGTAGGCTGTACTCCGTTCTCGGCATCCCGGTCAGCGGCATTGACTGCCTCCCACTGGTCTTCCGATAAACGGCCCACATCCTTGCACATCTGCTCCGCAGAAGATAAAAGGATGCCGATCAGGGCATCCTCATCGCTGCTGTCCACGCGGAGATAGGTCTTCGCTTCGTAAAGCGGAATCAGTGCCATAACCGGCTCCTCCTTTCCAGACTTTCTTAGCCCTGCGGTGCCATCTGCAGAAGCTGTACGGCTTCGGGCAGGATCAGCTTGCCATCCACACGCTGGGTGGTCAGGAAACCGACCTGATCAGTACGGGCATACAGCTCGTTCAGACGGCGGAAGGTGCGGTTCTGGCGGTCAGCCACCCAGTAGTAGCTGTAATCGCCAAAGGCCATGACCTTGCTTCCACCCTTGATCTCCGGCATGAAGGCGGAAGTCTTCAGCGGACGGTTCAGCAGGGTATCCGGCTTGCCGATCTCCAGACCCGGCTTCCAGATATAGTTGCCGTTGTTATCCTTGATGGTCATCAACTGCAGCACCAGGCTTCGTTGCAGAGGAACTGTGCCTTCTTGCGGTACGGAGCCTTCAGTGCATAGTAGAGCTTGAAGATCTCATCGAAGGTAACGGCATCCTTCTGGGCAGCGGTCACACCGACCTTGGCACCGCCGGTCTCTGCCAGCAGACCCAGAGGCTTGCCCACACCGTCGCCGGTGATAAAGGCACGCTCCTCTGCGTTGCCCATACGCACACCGAAACGGCGGGCAATATAGGTGGCAAGGTCAAAAGCGGAATCGTTCAGGAGTTCGTTGGAGATCTTGATCATGGTGCCCAGCTTGTATGCAGACAGCATGGTCTGGCCGAAGGTAGTATCGCTCTCCGGGATCTCCTCACCCTCATCGATCCAGCTTGCCTCACCGGTATCCTCTGCGATGGGGATCTTACGGGTGCCGGAGCTGGTGCGGATGACCGTTGCCAGACCACGGAAGATGTTGTTCTCCTCCAGTGCCTCCACCAGCTTCTTCTCGAACTCATCGGGAACGGTAAAGCCGCCCTCGGTGTCCTCACCCACAGACAGGGCATTGCGGACCTCGCCGTAATGGCCACGGTTGCGGATCATGTTCCAGAAGTTCTCGGCATACTCGGCAGTGGCGGTCGGCTTGACATCCTTCTTGGCACCGTTCTTCGGGTCAGCGTGGACAGGACTGGAAGTCGGTGCGGACAGCTGTGCCTCGATCTGTGCCTGCTGCTCCAGACGCTCGATCTCTGCACCCAGGTCCTTGACCTCCTGTGCCATCTTGTTGTACTGCTCCACGGCCTCAGCCTTTACCAGACCGTTCTCGCCGCGGTTCTTCTCCAGAAAGTCCTTGGTCTGCTCCCAGAGAGTGTTGCGCTTGGTGCGCAGTTCCAGAATCTTACTCATAGTGTTTGTCCTCCATAGATTGATTTGTGGTGATATAAAAAACAGCCTGAATGCACATCACTTCATGCACTCAAGCTGTTTCATCAGGATATTGTAGGGGATGCTGCCATCCTCGGTCTTGCCGTCCAGATCAAGGACAGGGCCGGAATTGGCAGGTGGTTCGGCCGGAGGGGTCGGCTCTGCGGACGGTTTCGGGTCAGCAGGCGGCTCCTTCGGCTCAGTGTGCTTCTGACCTACGTCTTCCGGCTTCACCCCCAGACGGTTCAGGACGATTAGATCCATCTGACGGCTGGAGAAAAGGTGCCCTGCCGTATCCTTCTGGAACGGCTTCTTTTCTTCGCCCTCGCCCGGTTCACTGTCAGGGTCTTCTTCCGGTTTCTCCGGGTCTGCCGGGTCACTGTTCGGCTCCTCCTCTTTCTTTGCAAAGAGGATCTCGTCTGCGAAGCCCAGCTCCACAGCCTTCTTCGCATTCATCCAGGTCTCGTTGCTCATGAGGTTTGCAATACGGGCATGGCTGAGTCCGCTCTTTGCAGCATAGGCGTTGATGATGCTCTCCTTGACTTCGGTCAGCACCTCGATGGCCTTTTCCATGTCCTTGGTATTGCCCATTGCAACCGTGCTGGGGTCATGGATCATCAGCATGGCAACAGGACTCATCTGAACAGTATCACCGGCCATTGCCACAACAGATGCAGCAGATGCCGCAATTGCATCGATCTTGACCGTGATGCTGCCCTTGTAGTCCTTAAGCATGGTATAGATCTCGGCAGCGGCGAACACATTTCCGCCCGGACTGTTGATCCAGACGGTCACATTCCCCTCGCCGGATTCCAGCTCATCCCGAAACATCTGCGGCGTGATCTCATCACCCCAGAATGATTCCTCATCGATGGGACCTTCCAGCCGGAGGATTCTGGTGTCGTCACTGTTTTTGATCCAGTTCCAGAATTTCTTCATCGGGTTCTCCTTCTTTCATTCTTTCGTGGCTTACTCTCACTCAGCCGATTTTCGCTGTCAGGTTCTTCTTCCGGGTCTTGTTCCTCTGGCTGTGTCTGTTTGGGCTGATTCTGCTGGACTGCGGCAGCTTTATTCTGCTGCGCCACCCCTGCATCTTTCAGCTTCACATAGCCGCCGTTCAGGTAGTAGTCATCTCCGCCCTCCTCTGCCGGGATGAGATCCATGTTCTCCAGACGATGCACATCATTCGGAGAGAGGAAGCCGTTGCTGATGCCGGTCGCATAACCGTTCATCCGGCTCTGGTAGTCGCCACGGAGCAGACCGTCCACATTGAATTTTGGAAAGTAGGTATCCTGCTCCTCTTCCAGCAGAAGATCCTTGATGATGCCCTGCTCGATGCGGACAAGCCACGGAGTCAGGGAGTGCATCACGAAGTTCAGCGACTGGTATTCAATGTTGGAGAATGTGGCTCTGGACAGATCGGCTACCAGATGCGGAGGCACACGGAAGATGCGGCAGATCTCCGTCACGGAAAACTGCTTCGTTTCCAAAAACTGGCTGTCTTCCGGCGGCAGGGAGATCGGTTTGTAGGCCATGCCCTCTTCCAGCACTGCCACACGATGGGCGTTCGCTGCGCCACCATAAGCCGCTTCCCAGCTATCGCGGATACGGTTCGGGTCTTTCACAACGCCGGGATGCTCCAGCACACCACTGGGCTGTGCGCCGTTCTTGAAGAAAGAGGAACCGTATTTATCTACCGCAATGGAAGTACCGAGGCTGTTCTTCATCATGGCGATTGGCGAGAAACCGATCAGACCATTAAAGCCAAGCCCCGGCACATGAAAGATCTCGTCCCGGCGGAAGTAGATGTCCTTGTTCTGCTCTCCCGGAACTTCATCCGTGTATGCGTGGTAGATATAGTAGAGCTCGCCACTTTCATCTCGGTCAACTTCGACATTTTCCGGCAAAAGCGGATACAGACCCAGCACCGTGTTCTTGCCATCCCGGACGATCTGTGCGTAGCGTTGCCCCAGAGAAGCAGATGGGTCATCAGCGTTTCCCAGAAGACAAAGGATGTCATCTCCGGGTTGGGCTGGCGATACAGGATCTTATACAGCGGATGATCCCTCGCCTTTTCCTTGTTGCCGTTGTCGTCTGTCATCCGGTACAGATGCAGCGGCAGTGCCGCAATGGACTCTGCCAGCAGACGGACACAGGCGTACACAGTCGGGATCTGCATGGCTGCTTTCTCATCCACCTGCTCCCCGGCATTGGAGCGACCAAACACAAAGGTCTGCCCGGAATCGCGGACGTTATCCGTGACCTTCGGCAGACCTTCTTTTGGCTGTTCTGTTTTGGGAGAATCCCTTGGATTCTCAAACCCCATCCATTCCCAGAATCCCATTAAGCCTTATCCCCCTTTTCCAGTTCCGGCAGACCGGCAAGGCTGGTACCGAGGGACGCAACACCCGCCACGATCACTGCACTGCCAACTGCCATCCAGTCCACAGTTCCGCCAGGCATCTGGGTCACGACCAGAGCCGCGCCGGTCTGGAACATCGTCTTTGCAGCACGGATGCCGGCTGCCTTCCACCATTCTGCACTCATCAGATACTTCATTGTGTTTTCCTCCAAATCTTCATATCAAAAAACGATCATGTCACGTTCGTCATAGACGCTTCCCTGCTGCTGTCCTTCGTTTCGGATGCAGCGGTCCAGTGCCATGATCGCAGCGACGATACCATCGATCTTCTCCGGCGATTTTGCCTTTGTCGGCTTGATATTGCCTGCCGGGTCGGTATCCACGACCACATTCCCCGCCATCCATGCCATGACCGGGTTGCCGCCGTGAGTAATACGCCCTTCCATCAGGAGCTTGTAGAACTCTTTGGTAGGCGGGCTCATATCTTTAAAGCCCTGACCGAAAGGCACGACCGTAAATCCCATCCCCTCAAGGTTCTGGGTCATCTGCACCGCACCCCATCGGTCAAAGGCAATCTCCAGAATGTGATAGGTCTTGCCCAGCTCCTCAATGACTTTTTCGATAAATCCGTAGTGGATGACATTGCCCTCGGTCGCCATCAGGTAGCCCTGCTGATACCAGACATCATACGGAACGGATGCCCTGCGCACACGCTGGGGGATCGTATCCTCCGGTATCCAGAAAAACGGAAGCATGATGTACTTCTCCTCTGGAACTCTGGGCGGGAACATCAGCACAAAAGCCGTGATGTCTCCAGTGCTGGACAAGTCCAGTCCTCCATAACAGTCACGGCCTTTAAGTGCTTCCATATCGATTGGCTGATTGCCGAGGTCATAGATGTGTTCCGGGATAAACCGGGTCAGCGAGGACACCCACATGTTCAGACGAAGCTGCTTGAACACATTCTCCTCTGCCGGGTTATCCAGTGCTTCCTGATATGCATCCCGGACACGCTGGATCTGAATGGTCTGCCCCAATGAGGGATTTGCCTTATACCAGTTGGCTTCATCATGCCAGTCATCCTCATCTGTCAGTCCATAGACCACAGGATAAAAGGTGTGGTCGATCTTACGTCCAGCCAGCAGGTCAAGGGCTTTCATGTGGAGCTCGTAGCAGATGCTCTCCTTATCCGTACCGGCCGTGGTGATCAGGAAGAACAACGGCTGCTCACGGGCATCACCGGAACCTTTGGTAAGGACATCGTAGAGTTTTCGGTTTGGCTGGGCATGAACCTCATCCAGCACCAGACCTGACACGTTCAAACCGTGCTTCGTACCAACTTCGGCAGACAGAACCTGATAAAATCCTGCGTTCCCGTAGTTCACGATGCGCTTGGTGGCTGCCATGATCTTGCACCGTTTCAAAAGTGCCGGGGTCATCTGCACCATCTGGTGGGCAACATCAAAAACAATGGATGCCTGCTGGCGGTCAGCCGCCGCACCATAGACTTCGGCAGATGGCTCATTATCGGCAAAAAGCAGATACAAGGCCACCGCAGCGGCAAGTTCGGACTTGCCGTTCTTCTTACCTATTTCGACATAAGCCGTGCGAAACTGACGTTTTCCCTTTTCATCCACGATGCCGAACACATCCCGGATGATCTGCTCCTGCCAAGGAAGCAGCCAGAACCGCTTGCCCGCCCACTTGCCTTTGGTATGACGCAGGTTTTCGATAAAAGTCACTGCCCGGTCTGCTTTTGCGGCATCGTAATGGCAGGTCGGAAGCATGAACCGGCTGGGTTTGTAGTCCTTCAGTTTCGGATAGTTTTGGGGTCTGCACTCTGCCATCAACTTCCACCTCCTCCCAGCAGATTCTCCATCTCATCAGCTGCATCCGCAGGACCGCCGTCCGAAGCAATGATCCGGCTTCGGGAGGACGGGGTCAGACCGAACTGCTCTGCAAACTTGTTCATGATCTTCAGATAGGTCTGGGCGATGGAAACCTGCGGCACCTGCTGCCAGTACCCAGATGGGGTCTTGACAATGGTGCCGTGCTGGGTGATAAATTCCTCAGCCTCTTTCCATCGGGCATACGCCTGACAGTAACCAGCGAAAGCAGCCATATCCACTTCGGTCAGGATGCCGATGGCTTCCATCTGCTTTGCAAGTCTGCGCCACTCTTTCTTTGCTTCCGGCTCCAGCCACTTCGGACAGGCCGGTGCTTTCTTGTTGGGCTTCGGTTCGCTGGTGTTCAGCGGATGCTTGCCCGGATTACCTTCCAGTTCCTTCATGGCGGTCGGCTTTGGTTTTCTGCCTCTGGTAGCCATTGGCATCTCCTCCTTTCTGCAAAAATGGGTAAAGAAAAAGGACCTCCAAAGAAGTCCTCGAAATATCATTTTCCTAAACAGGAAACTTTTCTGTATAACTAACAAATAGTTTCCCATTTCGGCAACTTTATATAAAACACATCGGATACGAGGCACAGCCCCTTTTCGGGGCGTGTACCTTTCGGGTGCTGTTAGGCGTTGGGGTTGGCTTCCTTCCAAGCCTCGTATTCATCGACCAGCTCCGCTTCCTCGATGACCTGCCAGACGCTGCAGAAGCGGCTTCTCTGCTGCTCGATCTCCGCTTCCGTCCAGTCTTCCGGCTTGCGGCTCATGTCGTGGTAGGCATCCATCTCCGCTTTCGTCCGGAAGAAAAGAATCTGCTTCAGCTTCAGCGTTTCCTCGTTATTCCGCAGGCTGTACCGCCTGTCTTCTGCCGCCCTGCAAAGGCTTCCGAGATCGTTGCAGCTGAGGGTCATGTCCTGCTTGAAGGCGATCTCGATGCCGATCAGCTTCTTCTCGGTGTCAGCTTCCTGAATGTTCTTAAGGTAGGTTTTTGCTTTGTTCGTCATGGTCTGTATCCTCCGTGTGTTTTGTTTTCCGTAGGGCTTTTCCCTTCGTTGTGACTGTATATTACCGTCACTGCCCGGACATAGCAAGCGGCTATGCTGCACGATCATACACACCTCTTTTTGTCGGATTTATGTGTATTTCCACACTGGAAGAATCCGCCACTACGAGCAAAAGCCCCCGAAGGAGCTCTGCCCTTTTTCAGTGTGCGTTCTTGATGCACCACTCGATCGCGTGACCGGCATCCGTGTAGGTCTCATCGGAAATCTTCAGAAGCTCCAGTCGGCACTCAATCGGTGACCAGCCTTCCTCTGGGTCTTCCACAAATCCGTATACCGCTCCCTCCAGCATGCCGTTCCAGTTCATCTGGGCAACCAAAACCCGGTCGCCGAACTGCATGATGCTGTCGTAGCAAGGTCTGAGTCGGTCGTAGAAACTCTCAATGCTGATGTTGTTTTCTGGGAAATTAATCAAATGCTTTTTCATGGTGAATTCCTCCGTGTTTTCGTTTTTCCCTTGGGGCTTTCCCCTTTCGGTATGTGCATATTACCGTCAGATGCAAAGGATAGCAAGCGGCTAAAGTACACGATCTTCCGCCCGGAATACCAGGCAGAATGTACATCACTCTGCGTCCTGCTCCATGAGTTTCACTATGGTGTCGTAGAAGAACTGCGGGTCATATGCCAGCGGCTCCCGTCCGGCTTCCTTATCCATCCTGATCTGGTCTTCCACCATATCCTCGGCAGCCTCCAGCGTGAAGGCATCCTTATCGCTGTCATCCATGTGGTTGTAGATTTCCACGATGACATCCATCATCCGTTCTTCCATGTGTGCTTTCCCTTCCTCCACGCCGCCACATCTGCCCCTGTCTGGGGCGTTGTCGGTTCCTTCGGATTGTTTTGCCACCCGTGGCACAAGCCCCTGTGTGGGGCTGTGTCGGGGGCTGTCGGTTTATCTGTTCATCCGTCCCAGCAGGTAGGCTTCCTCCATTGTTTTCTGGATGCCCCAGACCGGAACCTCAATGAAGTCCTCGCTGTCATTGTTGCGGGCTTCGAGGTCGCCCCGACTGTCTACCGCTGCCATCAGGCGCTTGGCGATCTCCAGCAGGGCTTTTTCTTCTTCCTTGGTAATGTTCTTCTTCATGGTGGTTTCCTCCGTTTTTCTTGGTTTTCCGTTTCGGTATGTGCATATTACCGTCTATGTCACACACTATCAAGCGGCCATACTACACAAAGATAGCCGTCCGGAACTGTGCGTATTACGGCAGGAGAAAAGGGCCGCCGTTTCCGGCAAGCCCCACGTGTTTCTCAGGCTTAGTAGTCTTCTTCGTCCTCGTAATCTTCCTCTTCGCCCCAGTCATCTTCCTCTTCATCCCAGCTGTCATCCTGGTCTTCTTCCTCATCCTTGAAATCCCACATATCTTCGGTCGGCTGGTTTCTAAGGTCTGGGTTCTGCTCGACATAGTCGGCAACTGCTCCGCAAAGGATGTCCAGAACCTTTTCATAGGCTTCCTCGCTGTAGACTGCCCAGGCATCCGCAGTCAGCTTTGCGATTTTGTCGTTGCCCTTGACTCCAAGGAACCGCCCTGCAGGGTTGCAGTTTCCTTGCCGTAGCCGATGCCCAGCTGGTCGCCGTCGTTGTAAAAGCGGTATCCGATGCGGCTCATTGCCCGTACCAGCTCTCCTGCGAGGCTGTCTGCCTTGCCCGTCTCCGGTACCAGTTCCTTGAAAAGTTTATTGATGCGGTCTTCGTTCTTCGTCATTGTCATATCCTCCGTTTTTATTGTTTTCCCCTTTCGGTGACTATATATTACCGTCACTCTGGGGCACTATCAAGCGGCTAAACTACACGATCATCAAACTCTGTAATTGTCATATTTATGTGCTTTTCATGCCATTTTTCGGAAGACCGACACGAGCAAAAGGCTGGTCATTTCCAGCCCCTTGCGCCTGTCGGTCTTGCCTTTAGCGGATGATTTCGAGGTAGCTTATGTTACCCCAGCAGTCCGTTCCCTTGAAGCGGATGTGCTTGTCGTTTTCCCTGTCGAGGGTGAATTTCCGCAAGAGCTTCATCTTTTGGATGCGGTTCAGAAGGTCCTTGCCGTTCTTCGCATCCTCAACGGCATCCCTGATCTCGACCGCTGCGCTGTCGCTTCCGTACCAGAGGTTGCTGAATGCCTCCGGAATTCCGTTTGCAAGGTAAAGGTTGATTTTTGTGTAGGTCATTGTATTTTCCTCCTCTCAGAATGTCATCGTTTCCAGAATCTCATCCATGCCTGTCTCCCAGTCGTGGCGGCCAAGTTTGATTTTGCTGTACATCTCTGCGCTGTCCGGCTCATCGAAAAGCCGAAAGCATTCTCTTGCCAGCTCCTCGCTGGTGTGCTGCTGGATTTCATCCGGCTGTCCATCCAGCCGTGTAAATGTGATCTCGTAAGTGTAGCGTTCCATGTTCTTTGCCCCTTTCGTTTTGGTAGCTGTATATTACCGTCACTGCCGGATACTATCAAGCGGCTAAAGTACACGATCATCTGCACCCTGATCTAGTGGATTTATGTGTTTATCTGGGGAGGTTTCCCTCCCCGTTTTCTTAGCTGAACATCTCTGCCGTGTCATCATCGATCCAAAGGTGCATGCCGTCTGCTTCCATGATCGCGTGGTCTTCATGAACCTCGGTGATAATCCCTTCCCGGCTTCCGCTTCCGTCGAATTCGTCCCAGTGCCATGTTGTCTTTCTTCCCTTTTTCCATGTTCTCCAATCAGCCATTCTGCTGTCCTCCTTTGCTTTTTGTAGCTGTATATTACCGTCACCGCCCTGTGATAGCAAGGCCATAAAACGTCATATTATCACCGATCTTCACCCTTCATGTTTGGTACATATATGATCCCTGATTGACTTGCTATATATGTGTTTCTGCGGCATTATACACACAACGAAAGCAAAGAAAACCAAACCAAAAACGGAGGACAAAAACCATGAAAAAGACCATTACAGAAGTTGAAACCGCAATCGAAAACCGCATCGCAGAGCTTGAAGAAGAATACGAGCTGGACATTTACGACCGCAACGACATCCGGGAAGAAGAATACCAGAAAGCCGGATGGCGGCACGACCCTTTCCCAGAGGAGCTTGAGGAAGAAGACGAAGAAGAGGAAGAGGATTGGCACTACCACAGCATGGAGGAACGACTGAACGAGGTCGGTATGAGCATGAGGGATTTCTTCTAAGGAATCCCCCAGAGGCTCCCCAGCAGAGGCTGGGGCTCTGCCTCGTATCCCCGGTTTTGGTTTGGTATGATACACAAAACCGCTGCCAGATGTTTGTGTACATTATGGCGGCGGTTCTCCTTGCTATTGTTGCTTTCCAGAGGTAATATACAGTAAACTGGAAGGGGGGTCTCATTCTTTTGAGGCCCCCATTTTCCGTCTAATCGGCTGCGCCCTGTATTGCCTGATGCATCACCCTGCGGTTATGCGCTCTGGCTTTCTTTTTCAGGTCCCTTTTCCATCTGCGAATGGTTACTGCCTTGCAGTGATTTCTCGACCATTCGTATTCATCCAGAATGTATCTGCCGCCGTGTTCCCTCTCACCATAAGCCGGCATCTTTCTGTGTCCCATAGGCTCCTCCTGTTAAACCAAGCCCTCCCGGTCTTTTCTGGCCGAGAGGGTATTTTTTTCTGATTGTGGTATCTTATTCCGGCTTCGTTCCGTCATCCATCTGGATGACTGCCATCTGCCCGAACATGCTGACGAATGCCTCCGGCACCCAGAAGCGTTCCCTGAATTTCCGGATCAGGTCTTGGGGCAACTCTGCGAAATCTTCCTCTCCCAGTCCACAGATGAAGAAGTTTCCCTTGATGGGCTGCTCCAGCTCCGGGATGTATCTGCTGAATGACTTCTCGGTGAACAGCCCGTTGTCATCGGTGACCAGGGCAGCGCGTTCTTCCCAAGGGTATGTGGCTGTGATGCAGTCGCAGTCGAGGATGCAGTAGAACTCTTCCAGGGAGTTTTCGATGTCCACCACCTGCGGATGCTCCATCGGTTTGATCAGAAGGACTTTCATTCGACCCAGCCCCCTTTCACGATTGCCCAGTCTGCAAGATGCATCTTCTGCTGTCCGCCCCATGCAATGTCCTCTAACGCTTCCTCAGTTCCGCAGCGGTTGCAAATCAGAATGTCCGCCCTTCGGCTGAGTGCCTGCTGCTGATGGTCGTAGCAGTCAGGATTTGCTCCGCACCTGGGGCAACGTGGGCCGGTCTGTCGCGTTTTTCCAAGCCGGTCGAGCGACACCTTGACCTCGGCTTCTGAAGCCACACGGTGGCAACTGTCCGCACCGTAGGAAATGTTCAGATGGCTTCCGGTGTCCCAGCTCACTAAGATGTTTCCGGCATCATCAACCCCGTTGCAGGTTCCCTGCGTTCCGATGGGCGGTGCCTGCCTGTCATCCATCTCATCGAGGATGATCCGGCATCCGACCGGGAATTCTGCCCGAAGGCGTTTGACTGTCTTTTCGTCTGCGAAATTCATGCCTGCACCTCCTCGATCATCCGCTGGGCGGCGTCCTTATCCATGCATTCTTTCAGCGCACCTTCGAGGATGTGCATCGGGAAGTGGAATGCCTTGTAGCCGTCATGCAGGACTTTGTAGTAATACCGGCTCGGTGCGCGGTGTCCGAAGTCGTTCTCCATGATGTAGACCATTGCGGTCACCCTCTCCGGCTCTGCCCCTTCCCGGAGCAGTTCGAGGTTCAGGTCTTCCTTGCGGTAGTAGTTCGGGTAGCCCTCATAGAGGTCGAGGTTTTCTTCGTCCCTTTCCGAGATTTCCCACACCAGAACCGGCGTGTTCTTCTTCGGGTTCGGTGCGATGGTGGCGCAGCCCCGGAATAAAAGCTCCCAGCCGGTCAGCACCGCCTGCCCTGCAATTTTTGCATCCGGGCATCGGTCTGACATCTGCTCCACCGACAGGTTGCTGCCGTAGGCGATGTAATATTTCTTGTTCTTCATTTGAATCTCTCCCTTCGGTTTTCTCCGCTCTTGTCTGGCGGTATGGTATATATCACTCTTTTGCCCTGATTTATCAAGGCCGATGAGCATCATATACTGCACAATGTTTTTTCCCTGTGATCGTGTACTCTTACATCATCTGCCGCTTCTTCAGATACCGGACGGCTTCCGTCCTTCCGATACTGGCGGAAAGCCCACGCTTCAGTGTGTCCAGTGGAAATTCCCAGTCGCTGTATCCGCCGCGCAGCAGTTCAAAATACTCGGCATCCGGGCAGCCAAGCCGCCGGTCCTCGTGCATCACATAAGCGATGCAAGGCTTTGCCTTTTTCATGCGGTTCCCGTTCAGGTTCCAGACCGGAAGCTGGAACTGCTTCTTATAGTAGTATTTTGGGCAGCCCTCGTATCGGTCCAGCAGGAGCTCATCGTATTCTGAGAGTTTCCAGACCACTGCCGGTACGCTTTCATTGGCATCCTGCTCAATGGTGGCATAGCAACCGGTCTTGCTCTTTTTGAACAGGAGCCGGTAGCCCTTGATCTCGGTCGTGCCGACCACCACAGCGTAGGGGCATCTCTTTCCCATCCGCTCCATGTCGAGGTTGCTTCCGTAGGCAAGGTAATATCTGGATGGGACTCGGCTGATCAATTCAAACATCCGCCTCACCGTCCTCCCTGCCAGTGAATTCCACGCCCTGGAAATCATCTGTCCCAAGCTCAATCTGGCTGTCCTGCCACCAGTCCTCTGCCACTCGCTGGGCTTCCTCCACGGTCGGCTCTTTCATTTCGGATTCATAAATGGTCACCGTTCTCTGGTAGGTCTCGGTGATGGTCACCTTAAAGGTCCTGCCGCCCGGTGTGCTTTCATTTTTTAACGTGCTTTTCATAAACCTGCACCTCCTTCTACCGCCTCAAGGGCGGTTGCCCGCCCAAAAGGTGCCCGTGCATCCTGGCTTATTTGTTTCGCCAGGATGCGTTGCCCTCCATGTTCCGCAGAAGGATCTCCCTTGCCGTTGCAAATTCATCCCCGATGAATCCCAGCCTCAGCATCCAGCACCGCATCGCGTACTTTTCGTTGTCGGTCTGCTGGGGCTTCGGGCTTGCCGTTCTGACCATCTTGGCAAGCTGGCTCATTGCGAGGCAAAGCTGGATGTAGGCTTTCATCTCTCCAGCGTGCAGTCCGTTGCGCTTTCCGTCCGCTGGGTCTGCAAATTGGAAAAGGCGGAATTCAATGGTTCCTTTTGTAAAGGTGGCATGAAGGTTCAGCATATGGTACCGGCTTGAATTGTAGTGGGCATTCCGGTTTTCCCAGCTGGAACCGTTGCCTTCGTACCAGATGTCTTCCAGCTTGCGCATGGTGGTCGGCTTCTCGCGGTTCAGCCGGTCGAGGAAGCGGTGGTCGACTACCCGGCAATATTGTCCGGTGCGCCCTGCGTCGATCCGGATGGCTCTGCCGATCTGCTGTTCGTGTGCCGCCATGATGTTCACAAGGTTGCGGATGGTCTTTGCGGTGTGGTCGCCTTTGCCGATGTGGATGTGGACCCCACATCCGCGACTTGGGCCGCTCTTTGCGCCTGCCTTGCGGAGCAGCCGGATGATTTCCTGCAGGGGTTCGATGTCATCGTAGGTGAGGATCGGGGTGACCAGTTCGCATTTTTCTGCGTCCGGTCCGTAGATGCTCACATCCCTCTGGAATTTCCAAACCCTGCCCAGCTGGTCCTTGCAAGCCCAGCTGTAATATCCGTACTCGCCGGCGGCGTTCCATGCTCTGGTTCCGAAGTACTCGGCAACCTTTCTTGCCGCTTTTTCTCTGGTGATGTTGTTCATCTCGATCTCAACTCCGATGGTCTGGTTCTTCATGGCTTCAATCTGCTCTCTTGTTTTATCGTTCATGGTATGTTCTCCTTTGTTTTTTCCTTGTTTTCCCTTTCGGTATGTGCATATTACCGTCAGGTGCGGATAATAGCAAGGATATAAAAGAACATATATTCGACAAATATGAGCCAGAATGATCGTGTACATTTCTGTGGTTTATCCGCTTGATAATGTACATTTTCAGAGTTAATATCGGTACAATGGAAGAGGATCTCGCATTTTTTCCGGCCCACATTGGGGGCTTGGGAGCTTACGCTCCCGCCTCCAGCATCTGCGCCGTGTCTGCCCCACCGCCGGGCTGTGTCGGCTCGGCATCTGCTGATGCGATTGTTTCCCCAGCGGAGGCACTACCTTCCTGTGCTGCCTGTTTCGCGGCTTTCAGGGCATCCCGCTTTGCCTTTTCCCTTGCAAGGAACTTCTGTGCTTCCTCATCCGTGCGGAAAGCCGCATGGCCGGAAAGGTTCTCCATCAAGATCTTTCTGGTCTGCTTGAAGTCCGGGCCATTCATGCCAAGGCGCAGAAGCCAAGTTCGCAAAGCGTATTTCTCATTTGAATCGTTCACCTCTTTTGCCTGAATCCGCTTCTGGCTGATAGCCTGCTGATTCATCAGGATCGCAAGGTGTCCGAATGCAGTCAGGTGGTCATAATCCGGTGCCGTCGGGAAACCTGTAAAGGTAACTTTCTCATCTGTGATCGTCAAGCCTTCCAGGGAAGCACCATGCTGTTCTTCATATTCTTTGACCGCATGAATGAAATTTGCTACCGCATAAGTGCAGCTGTCATCTTTCAAGGCATCCACCAACCCCTTATCGGCAAGGAAAATGCCGTCCGTTGCCTTGCTGATGAGTTCCCCTCTGCTGTAGATCAGATTGACCAGGTTGCGAAGCGATACGCCGTTATGCTGACTGATTGGAAAAGAAAAATCCGCATCCAGAGGGATTGCTTCTTCTGACACAGGCTGTTCCGTGCCTTCTTCCGATGGGATTTGCTCTGCACTCTCCATTTCGGATTCCCCATCTTCCTCGGCTTCTTCTGGATCTCCGTCACAGGTCTCCTGCCCATTTGGATGTACTGCCGGGATCATCTGGACACCCTCGGCAAGGTCTACCGCAGGCTGTTCGTCTGCAGTTTCCTGCAAAGTCTCTGCATCCACATCCTCGCCGCCGCGGATCAGGCCTTCATTCATCAGCGTAGTCAGCAATTCCAGATCTGCATTTTCCGCCTCAACCAGCAGGTTGCCATCCCGGTCAATGGTATAATCTCCGATGTCATACGCATACCGAGGCGCCTTGGTGTAGTAGGATGGATGCCTGTCAACTCCTCCATCCGCTTTGCCAGTGTTTTGCGCTCCTCTACATTTAGTTCAAATTTCAACATAATTCATCGCTCCTTTTTCATTATTTTGTTTTTGTACATCCCGATGTTTTTTTCGGTAGCACATATATCACTCTGAACCGGGCAAATAGCAAGTCCATTTCCGAATAATCTTTATGTTCGACCCTTTACACAATGAGGTGCAAACTCATTTGTGTAAATAGCCCCGATATGTAAGCCGCCATATCACTGGGTGACTGTCTACCTAGTAATATAGCGGGCCAGTTTATTCTTCCAGACCTGCGCACCATGCGATGCCGGCCAGAACAAAAAATGCGTTGGCTAAGCATATGCCGTTGCCCCAGATACGGTACTCTGCCGAATCCGTATACGGGTCAGCCAGCCATTTTCGGATCTGCTTCTCCGTTTTCGGCTTCTTGGCATGGGTCACGATCTTACGGTGCGTTTCAAACACCTCCGTCCAGAACGCCAGCTCTTCTTCGGTCGGATCTTCCGTTCCGAGATCTCTGCACCACCAGTCCGGGAAACCCTGCAGTCTGGCACACTCGGTCGGTGTCAAACGGCGGACGGTATAAGTCACAGGTGCGGGCTGTGCTTCCGGGTTGTCGATGACCAGACGGTCATTAAAAGCATCCTGCCCGTTGAAGCCGCTGGGATGCGCCCCTGTTGCCACCGTTCCCATGACACCCTCGTTCAGATGCGGTGCCGGTGCGATGGTGGTCGGGTCTTTGTAATCCCGTGCCATCAGGGTCGGTGCGACTTCTTTTGCCACCTGCATATAGGAGCCGGTGGTCATGGCATACACATCCTCCGGTGCGCAGACTGCATGACGGTCAGTGGCATCCAGTGTAAAGCAGACATCCTCATTGACGCCATCGCCCTGCGGACCGTTCTCATCCTTGCGGCCGATCATGTTGCCCTGCAAGACGAAGGTCTGCTGCTTCATCCCTAGCTCTGCTGCAAGTGCTGCTGACTTCTCTCCCAGATCCCGGACTTCATCCCTCTGATTCTGTGTAAAAGCAACCGGCTCTACTACACAGATGCCGCCCTGGTTACAGGTCGGGTCTCCACCACTGCGGTCAAGAGTCCGGGATGTATCTGCTTCATAAAAACCGCTATGCGGATTATCGGACATCATGGAATGACTGGCTTTGGAGCAGACACCGTAGCATTTCGGAACGAACAGCGTCTGGTCGTTGTTGCAGCCGAGGGTGGCTGACTTTTCTTCCTGCCAGATGGCTCCCTTGCCGCCGCCCTCACATCCGGAGCGGATCTTCAATGTGACTGCCGGGGAGTTCTCAACATCTTTCACCGGGCTTTCCACCGACTTTTCAACACCATCCATGACCAGTGGAACATTGCCGCCACCCGTACCACACCGGCTGGTCAGGGTCTGCACCTTGCCATCCTCGGAAATCTTCACCCGGCTGTCTGCAGGATGGTTTTCCAAAGCAATAGCGGCAGGCACAACACCAGCCCGGAGAGTTGGTGACCGTTCCTCTTCATACCCGATGCTTCTTGCGTTGGCAGAGTGTTCCGTGCAGAAACCGGCTGCTTCCAGAACACACGGAGGATGGTGTGCTTCTGCTCGAAGCGTTGATGTCGCTTCCTTTGTCACATCCATTCTCTCCCCACCCTGATCATTCAGGCAGATTCTTCCTGTGCCGCCTGCCTTTCCAGTGCTGCTTTCAACACAGGTGGCAGCTCTTTGCCACGCACGGAAGCTCTCCGCAGAATACCGAGACACGCCTCGGACTCAAATAATACTTTTGGGGCACTCTGTCTGCAAAATCTGCGACAAGGAAGATTCGTTTTCTACGCTGGGGCACGCCCCACCACTGTGCATCAAGGACTCGATACGCGACACTCCATCCGTCTCCCAAATAGTAGTCAGCATCCGGCCATCCCTTTTTCTCAGGCGCAGGCACCTGGGCGGACGGTTCTTTAACACCGATGACGGCTTCGAGAACTGCCTTGAAGTCCTGTCCTTTGTTTGAGGAGAAGGCCCCTGGCACATTCTCCCACACGATAAATCTTGGTTTTTCTCCATTGGTCTTACACCTCATTTCCTTCACGATTCGGATTGCTTCGTAAAACAGGCTGGACCGTGAACCATCCAGACCGTCCCGCTTACCGGCGATAGACATATCCTGACAGGGACTTCCAAAAGTAATGATGTCAACAGGCGGCAAGTCCGCACCGCTGATGGCAGACACATCACCATAGTGCCTCACCCACGGCAGGCGCTTGGTCGTGACTCGGATGGCAAAGGGCTCCACCTCGCTGCTCCACAGCGGAGTGATCTGCCCGGTCAAAAGTCCACCCAACGGGAAACCCCCGGAACCATCAAAGAGGCTGCCGAGTGTCAGCTGTTTATTCTCCATCGGCATCCTCGCTTTCCGGCTCGAAGGTTGCCACTTCCTCGAACTTCAGCTTCTGACCGTCGCGGATAACAAACACATCATCGTAGTGGCCTTCGCTGTGTTCGATGTACCGCTTCACGATAACATCCACGAACTTCGGGTCCAGCTCGATGCCCCGGCACACACGGTCTGTTTCCTCACAGGCGATCAGTGTCGAGCCACTGCCGAGGAACGGATCAAGCACGATGCCGTTGGTCATAGTGGAATTGCGGATCGGATAGCTCATCAGACCGATGGGCTTCATGGTCGGATGGTCCTTGTTGGACTTCGGCCGGTCATACTCCCATATGGTCGTCTGCTTCCGGTCGGAATACCACTGGTGCTTCCCCTTCTGCTTCCAGCCGTAAAGACACGGTTCGTGCTGCCACTGGTAAGGACTGCGGCCCAGCACCAGCGCATTCTTCTTCCAGATACAGCACCCGGACAGGTAGAACCCGGCATCCTTGAATGCCTTTCTAAAGTTCAGCCCTTCCGTATCTGCATGGAAGATGTAGATGGAACCGTCGTCTGCCAGATGGCCGTGCATCTGCTGGAACGCTGCCAGAAGGAACTGGTAGAATTCCGAATCTCCCATGTTGTCATTCATGATCTTACCGGCAGTCTCTTCCACATCCACGTTATAAGGGGGATCGGAAAGGACCAGATTTGCCTTGGTTCCGTCCATCAGGGTGTCGTAGCATTCCGCTTTGGTAGAATCCCCGCACAGAACGATGTGCTTTCCCAGATGCCAGAGATCACCCTCTTTGGAGAAGCATGGCTGCTTCAGCTCGGATTCCACATCGAAGTCATCTTCCTTGACCTCTTTGCTGTGGACCTTGTTGAACAGCGTCTCGATCTCAGGCGGGTCAAAGCCTGTCTTACCGAGGTCGAAGTTGGAATCTTCGATGTCCTTGAGCAGGTCAGCCAGCAGAGAATCATCCCATGCACCCGTGATCTTGTTGAGTGCAATGTTCAGGGCTTTCTCTCTGGTCTTGTCGATGTCCACCACCGCACAAGGCACTTCTGTGTATCCCAGTTCCATTGCAACAGTCAGTCTCTGATGGCCGCCGATGATCGTCATGTCGGCATTGACCACCAAAGGATCTGCGAAGCCGAACTCCGTGATGGAGTTCTTGATTTTCTTGTACTCTTTATCCCCCGGCTTCAACTTTTTCCGGGGATTGTATGCAGCCGGCTTGAGTACGGACACCGGCAGCATCTTTAGTTCAGCAGTCGCTTCATGTAAGCCCTCCCGTTTTAGATTCACATGCGTATGACCCCGGAAAACGGCACGAAAAAGGAGCCGAACAAAAAGCCCGACTCCATTTCACTGCCATCTTCTTCTGGCTGCGGTTTCTCTGCCATCTCGCACCATTCCGGTTTTTCCCCGTTCACAGATGCCAGGACCTTATCTTCCGCATAGTCGATTGCATGTACACAAATACCCCCGGTGTTGAACAACGGGTACACACCGATCACCTTTTCACTCATGCTCCTTCGCCTCCTTCAGTCCATATCGAAATTCAAAATAACAATTTCTGCTGCAGAACATCCGCTGACTCCTGCTTTCGCAGATTGCCGTAAACGGACGGCCACAGTTCTGACAGAATGCTACCCTGCCAGCCTTTTCCCGTTTATAATTCCTTCGTTCATATTCAGCATAGCACTCATCCGAACAATATTTTCTCGGCGCACCTCTTCCACTCTGCCCGATGATTCTTCCACAGACTGGACATCTGCGTTCTTTCACTCTGCCCGGCGGCACCAGATGGCAGCTTCCTATTTCCGGCAATCCCAGTTCTCGGCAGTAATCCATCACCTGTTCCACAGGCATTCCCGTCTGCTCTGCGATCTGAGAAAGTTTCGTTCCAGAAAGCCGCAGCGTCCTCACCTGCTCCCTGGCAGCATCAAACGCCGTTCCTTCAAAAACACAATCCATACGGATGCCATTTCTTCTGACATCCCGTTCAATACTCAACGGCTGCATCTTTTGCCTCCTTTCCTCTGCCCCGGTTAGCACAAGCCCGGCTGCAATATTTTCGTTCCAACCCGTACTGATGCCGGTAGGAAAACTCCCTGCCGCACACCGGGCAGATCTTCGACCGCACGGTCTTCCAGTTCTCCGGCTTCGGGTGGGTGTTGTTCCACCGTGACCGGCATTCCGGTGAGCAGAACTTTCTCGGTCTGCCTTTATGATTCGGTACAATGGCTGTACCGCACTGAGGACAGAAGGAAAACGCCATGTCCCTTATCATCTCAGCCGTGTAATCTTCCATCTGCCCTCACCCCACTCTCATTTTTCGCCGTTTCTTCGGCGGTTTCTTAGAAAAATCTCATAATTCATACGAAAAGCGGCGAAGTGGAAATCGGCACCGCCCCGCCAGGTTGGATCGTTGTTGCGACGTCCGATTCCCGCTCGCCCTCGCTCCTCCCGGAACAAGCTAAAATGTGCGAAAGCTCCCTGTTTACGAGAGGTTTTCACACACTTTGGTTCATTTCGGGGAAAAAGAATGGCACCGGAACCGAAGCTCCGATGCCTGTACATTTCTCCTGTTTCATTTTGCGCCGTTATTCCTCTGACCCCCGGCCTATGAATTTTGCGGTTTTTCACGCAAAAGGGGCCACCGGTCTCCGTGTGACTTCACCGTAGAGAAGTGACCCCGGCCCCGGCGGGGGTGTCAGTAGGTGTAGGTCGGGTTGATGTCCTCGGTCAGCGTCTTTTTATCGTGGCAGCTCTTGCAGAGAGCCTGCCAGTTGTTCTGGTCCCAGAAAAGTTTCTGTCACCACGGTGCGGAATGATATGATCCACCACCGTTGCCCGGACGTACTTGCCCTGCTTGGCGCACTGCTCACAGAGCGGATGGGCTTCCAGATACGACTTTCTTGCTTTCTGCCACCGTCTGTTGTATCCACGCTTTGCTGCCGGGCGGGTGACTTCTGGATGGAGAGGCAGGTGCTTCTCACAGTAGAGCCGACCGGCTTCCACCAGCTCCGGGCAGCCGGGATGATGGCATGGTGTCTTTGGTCTGTACGGCATTTTACTTTTCCTTTTCTATTGAAATCTGATAGCATTTATGCTATCATTATGTTGAACAAATGAATAAGATAACTTAGGAGACCATACACTAATGAGCGACGCTAAATATGAAATTGCGTTCTATCAAACAAGAGACGGTGAATGTCAGGTTTGGGACTTCCTCGAAGGATTACGCATTAAAGCCTCTACCAACAAGGATGCCCGCATCCAACATAAGCAAGCCAGCTTATACATTGAGTTGCTCTCACTAAACGGGACCAACATGAATGAAAACATCACAAAGCATTTGGAAGAAGACATCTGGGAATTACGTCCCGGTAACAACCGCGTTTTTTATTTCTTCGTCCAAAAAGACACCTTTGTTCTACTCCATCAATTCCGTAAAAAGTCTCAGAAGACTCCTCGCAGGGAAATTGAGAAAGCAAAGCGTGAACGTGATGACTATCTGTCCAGAAAGGAGAACGGTGAATTATGAAAACTTGGAACGATTACAAAGAACACGTAAAAACAGTCGATCCTGTCATTGCAAAAGACATGGAAGAAACTGAAGAAATCGCAGCCATCGTAACCGCAATGGTCGAGCAGCGAAACGCACTTGGCTTAAGCCAGCGTGATCTTGCTGCTATGTGTGGCATTCCTCAGTCCTCTGTTGCAAGAATTGAATCTTGCAAAACAACTCCTAATCTTGGAACTTTGTTAAACATTTTCCAGCATCTTGGACTGACTCTTACCGTTTCCCAAGCTAGACCAATGGCATGATGTTTAATCCTCCGGGAGTGACGGGGAGCCTTACGGCGTAGAATATCACTCACTTTGAGAGCTTATCCTCGGATAGGCTCTTTTTTATTTCTCCCACGGAAGACCAGCCTTACCGAAATGACCGTAAGCACTGACCTTGTTGTAATCTACATCCAACAGACCCAGCCGCTTGATGATACCCTGCGGAGTCAGGTCGTAGCTGTCATGAACGTAGGCTTCGATGAAGTCCAACGACTGGTGTTCCGTACCGAAGCACTCCACCGACACACCCACTGGCTGTACCACGCCGATGGCGTAGGCCAGCTGGACTTCGCACTTGTCTGCGTAGCCGGCCTGCACGATGTCCTTTGCAATCTTTCGTGCCATGTATGCTGCGGAGCGATCCACCTTGGTGGGGTCTTTACCGCTCAGAGCACCGCCACCCATGCGACCAATGCCGCCGTAGGTATCGCACGCCAGCTTCCGACCAGTCACACCACAATCGGCGTAGCTGCCACCCAGCACAAAACGGCCGGTCGGATTGACCAGCTTCGTGAAGTCCCCATCCAACCCATACTCACAGGCGGCCAGTACCATCATGGATTCGATGATGTGCCTGAAGTCGCCGACCTCCACATCCGGGCTGTGCTGCACGGAGCAGAGGAATGTGGTGATGCGTCCGGTGTCGTAATCGTAGCTGATCTGCGCCTTGGCATCTGCACGGAACATCTTGGACGGATGGTTCTTCAGCAGCTGCAGGAACTTGGTGGCGACCATGTACGGGATCGGCATCTGCTCTGCCGTCTCGTTGGTGGCGTAGCCATACATGATTCCCTGGTCACCGGCACCGCCCTTATCCACGCCGAGCGCAATGTCCGGTGACTGCTTGTCCACCAGAATGCCGATACGAAGAAGCTCAGTCAGGTTCCAGCCCAGCTTTTCAGCACCGATGCGGTTGAACACATCGTGAACGATCTGGTTGTAGTTTGGCCGATAATCGGTAGTGACTTCGCCGGCAATAAAAAGCTGGCTCTTTTTCAGCAGACACTCGATTGCCACACGGGCGTTCCTGTCATGCTGGAGAATGTCGGTCACGATGGCATCTGCGATCTGGTCACAGATCTTATCGGGATGACCATTGCTGACCTGTTCACATGTAATAATCTTACTCATGTTCTGTCCTCTCTTTCATGTATCACAAAGCAGGCCGCCTTTGCCCATGCCCACAAATAGGCTCCCACAAAGACTGCCTGCTCTGTCTCGGTTAAATATTTCGGTTAAAAGAACCACGTTCTGTCTCTCACAAAATGGGGCTGTTCAAAAAGCCGGGCCACCCAGATGAAAAGCAGACCTCAAATTCTCTTATTTGCTTTTCTTCTTTTCAACTCATGTAGCACGTAGCAACTATGTAGCTGAATTTTATATAAGAAAGCTATAAAAGAAAGTAATAATAAAAAGGGGTATGAAATCTCGGCTACAAACCTGCTACTCGCTACAACGCAGCCCGAAATCCACGAAAAAAGTTTATAGAAGGCTGTCTTTGGGCTTGTAAGCATCCTGCACAGTCTGATCCTCTGCCCCTTCTTCCACTTCCTTGAATTTACAGCCGAGAATCAGCGTCGTTTGGCCGCCACCGCCTTTGGGCCGTTTTCGAGCCACTGTAAAATGCACGCCGAGGGCATTTTTGAAGTTCTTCTGGTTTTCCGAAGAATAACCATTCTCCTCACACCACTTTGTGTACAACTGGTATGCTGCAGCGGTCCGAAGTTCAGCCTCATTATCTTTTTCCAGCCACGCTTCGATAAACTGTCCGATTCGATCAGAATCATCCTTGTAATCTTCCGTAGCTTTTGTGACAGCCTGCGGAAGTTCCAGACCTCGCTGGCAATATTTCTTGTACCCTTCCAAGCACCAGTTGAAAATACCTGACAGGTTCTCCGGCTTCGCAAACTGCCCCTTCAGCCCCTGGTCCTGTTCTCCCTCTTCAAAGTGACGGTTGAACGGTATGATTTTCAGTCGGCCGGATTGGAACAGGGTCATATCATTAACATTGGGCAGGTAGTTCGTATTGATAAAAATCTTGAACACTGGCACAAAATCAAAGCTGTTCTCATTCAGGAATCGGGCGTTGATGGTATCGTTGCCGGTCATTCTTTTTACGAGAGCTGCATTGAATGTGATCTTCTTCTCCGGCTCAGAGATATTTACGAATCTGGAACCGACCAGACGAGCCACTTCTTCCGAGGTCCGCCTGTGTTCCCACCACGGAATTTAGCTGCCAACATATCCGGATTTGATGTCTTTCCGTAGTCGCCCATGATCTTCAGGAATGTTTCCATTGCAGTACCTTTTCCGTTTCGGGAAGTGGCACCGTAAAGGATAAACATACACTCCTGAGAGGTGTCTCCTGTCAGGGCGTATCCCAAAGAACGCTGAAGGAAGTCTGCCAGATCTGCATCCCCGCACATGACTTCCTTGATAAACGAGTGCCAGCGTTGGCAGTCTGCATCCGGGTCATAGGTAATACCGGATTCCATTGTGAGATAATCCTCCGGCCGATGCTCCCTGAATTCCAGTGTCCGCATATCCAGCGTTCCATTTTTGCAATTAAAGAAATACTTGTTCCTGTCGAATGCCTGCATGGAGATCGGATACACGGACATGGCATCTTTCAGCATCGTTTCCCGGTTCTTACGCAGTTGCAGCTTTCGGACACGGTCGATGAACCGCTTCCTGGCATCCTCTTCAGTGATCGTCAGGGCAAACACATACAGCTTGTCAGCCAGCAGCTTTGCCAGTTCCGACACCTTGAGATTGCCTTTGTCCGGCCGCCAGACAGAGCCGTCATAGACATACCAGCCTTTACGCTCACTGTTGTACCGGGCGATCTGCTTGAAATAATCCGCAAACATATTGCCCATACCGATCTCATTTCTTCCATACCGGGCATTTGTATGCGGAGCCATTTCTTCCAGAGTAACTGTGATCTTGGTGAGATCCGGCTGAAACTCGATATAATCATCCTCATCCAGCTTGGAAAATTCCTCATCGACAATGTCCTGCGCATTGACCGGCATATAGACAGCCGAACAGGTATTGACGGTATTGCGGATGGAAATCGCACCGTAGGTCGAACCAGCCTGCTTGCGATCCCACTTATCACGCATCAAGCCCGATGTACGGAAGATGCGATCCATCTGCTCCTCATCGCAGCCACACCAGAATGCCAAAATGGACAGTAACGCCATATCTGCATCCGACTGGCTGCCATAGAGATCTTCCCAGTCACCGGCAAAGAGTTTTTTGAATTTATCACTGTTGCTGGCTTCATTGGCGTGTGCGATAACTGCCTCATCATCCAGATACGAATGGTGCTGGAAATGGGTCTGCTGCACCTGCTTGTTTCGCTTCATCAGCGTGTCCAGCAGTGTTGTCATTGCCGTTTCATCGTTTGGGATCTCACCTGTGCGGTAAACATCTCCCGTTACGGTGACGAAGCGGTTCGTCGCACCGGGCATATACACTTCCAGACCTTTGCTGCGGTTGTTGATGTAGTAGACCGTCTTGTCATAGACGTAGTCTTCCGGCACACAAAAGAAACCTCGCAACCCTTTGCCGGACGGTGATTTTTCCACGTAAGCTGTAGGAAAGATAGAAAGGACGGTGTCCGCTGTATCGTTCAGCGTGCCATCCTCCCGGATACAGTGGTCGATATCAAAAGCACCGATTCCGTTGCCAACTGCAATACCGATACCGTCATAACCACCCATTGCATAAGTGACGAGGGTATTCTTGAAATCTGAGAATGTACGCAGGTCATTGATCTTTGCCCGTTCTCCCGTTGCCGGATTAAACGGCATCTTGGTCTTCTGGCCATTGCGCTTTTCAAACTTCCAGACACAGAAGCTGCAGGTCGTTTTCAGCTTGCCCGGAATGTTCTTGATGTCCATCATGCCTGCGCCTCCCTTCCCGTACAAGCCTGCATCGCAAACTGCTTTTTAACCGCAGCTTCGATCTCCTGCTTTTTCCTGGCCGAGGTCACACGGCAGAGCCGGCTGCACAGAACCATCTTGTCAATGGTCGTGATCTGCTCCACCAGCAGAATGGATTCTTCCAGACACTCATCCCGGAGCATTTCACAGTCTTTCTCGGTGACCGGAATGTGTACCGGCAGCTCCAGCTTCTTCAGCTTAGAACTCATCGGGATCGCCGTGATGATCGGGGAATTGCGGTTTGCCATATCGTTGCTGATAACCAGCACCGGACGGTTTCCGCTCTGAACCGAAGTGCCATAATGATTTCCCAATTCTGCAAACCAGATTTCATACTGCTTCGGTATCTTTGTTGCCGGCCACTGATCTGCTGGCAACTCGTGAAACTGAGGTTCTTTCGATGTCAGTTTACAAGATGCCTCTGATCTGCGGTGCGGCTTTGTTTTTCCACGCTGATTGATGTATTTATTGACATGGATCTTGCGGCCGCGCTCTACCGGCCGGGCATTACTTTTCTTTCGTCCCATCAGGATATCACCTCCATGTTGATAGCAAAAAGGCCGCCCAAGTTCACACTTTTAGGCGGCACAAAATGTAAAAAGGCGTAAAAAATACCGGACAGCATCTTCTGCTCCCGGATTTTCTGCGCCTTCGTTTCTCCTATTTTCCTAGTTTAAAGTATAGCAAAAAGCCAATGTACGGTAAACTGGAAAAATGTTCATCTGCGTTCATTTAAGACCGCATCATGTTCAAATCACAAAGAATTTTCCAGAATCTCCTCCAGCTTCTTCAAGTCGGCCTCAACAGGAGAAATATTGTCAGCCAGTTTTTGGATTCCGATTTTCTTATACTTTGTTGCCGTCGTTCTGGACATATACCGGTTCCGTCCTCCACGAATAGATTTGAGCGGTTTTCCCTCAACAAAATGCTGTATCAAAACCTGCTCGGCTTCATAAGGCAAAACCATTCTCATAGCTCTGTCTACTATTTTCAGCCATTTAATCGAAGCCTTGAATCCAGTCAGAGCTTTGTCTGCATATTCCTCATACATTTCGGTTTCTTTTGGATATTTGGCATCCGCAGCCATATCCAGATTATACTTCCATACCTCCTCTGCCTTTTTTCCATCGGCCTTGATACGATTGTACTTTTTACAGACCTCCATTGCTGAAGCAATTTTCTTCTCCATAATTTCTTCTGCCTGCATATTATGCCCCCTCCCTTCTCCAGCGAATCACAGCCGCAATTCCCTGCAAAGCATTTTCTTTTTCCCGGACTACGTTTCGACGGGTCAGATTGTTTCCATCTGCCCCTGTGATCTCCGACTGCTTCTTCCCATCTACAAACAGTTGCTCTGCCACAAGCCGGGTCTGTCCGCGCAGACTACGAAGTCCTATCTCGAAGAGTTCAATCTGTTCACAGACTTCATAGTAAGGTTCCAGAAACTGCTCAGTGCGCTGGGTCTGTACTTCCCGGTTCATGGATGCCAGCACCTTGTCACAGTTCAGCACGGTGCGTTCCACCGGATTTGATGTACCACTGGTCTGTACGCGCTCGGATTCCTCATGTGCGCCCTGCGACAGCTATAGATGATCTCGTCCTTAGTATAAAACCAGGACCGGGAATCCTCGTACTGTTGCCGGAGCAGATCACGCCTGTGAACCAGAAGCCGATAGGAATCGGCCAGTTCCTTTGCCTGTGCCATATAATCCATCTCGTCTGCCATACTGCACCTCCTGTTCTGGTCTGTTTATTTTTATCACGCAATGTCACCTAACGCCCGGATGTTCTCCGGAGTCAGAGCGGCACCGGCTTCCGTGAGCAGCTTCACGAGCTTTTTCATCTCGCGCTCCGCTTTCCGGTGCAGGTTTTCTGCCCTCCTCTTTCTACGCTCCACAGCTTCAACCTCACTCTTGCCTGCACACCAGAAATAAGTGTGCAGGCATCCAGATCCGTCAGCGTGTTGTACCAGTTGGAGTGAAAGAAACCTTCCAGCCTCTTTTTCTCAAACTGCGCATCCCGGTTGTTCGGATGGTCCTCCAGACGGAACAGTACGGTTTTGTAGTCCTTGACAGCCTGCAGGATGATTGCATTCGCCAGATTCTCGTAGCATTCCAGATTGTCTGCTGCCATTCCCATCAGTCGTTCACCCTGCCCTTTCCTGAATCATGCGCTTTCGTGTCGTACCATGGTGCCGGCACCTTCTGTCTATCCAATCCATACTTGAACATATAGATGGAATCCCATGCCGCCTCGTACATGCAGTCGATCAGTTTGCGGTTCGGCTCCGGCATCAGAGCTGCATTCCGCACAAACAGGTCAACAAAGTTTTCTTTTTCTTCCCTGTCTGTCACCAGACGGTGTTCCTTCGCGTCAATCAGGATCTCAGCAAAGCGATAGCATTTTCTCTTGTTCTGCTGAATCCAATCGAAACGCCAGGTAACCGCATCCAAAATCGTCTGTCTGGTATCCTCCGCTGTCAGCTTCGGTGCATCCGGGTGTTTTCCTGCTACCACTGCTTTCGCATAGCATTCCTCCGCACGGTCTTCCGCACAGAAACGCTTGTGGAACTGAAGCTCGTAAGATTTTGCCTGACACATGAGCAGTTCGATCTCATGCTCATAGGCTTCCTTCGCCAGCATATCCTGTGTGACTCGCAGGTCAGAGGTCTTACGGGCAGGTGTTTCCCCGAAGATCGCACACAACAGCCCGGTGCCACTGTACGGACGGAACATCGCATACGGTGTGAAAAATCCATCTCTGTTGCGCTTCCGCTTGCTGGTCTGCACATGCGGTGCAGTCATGTAGTGATATCGGTCGGTATCCAGAATGCCGTGAGAGTTCTTTCTCTCAGAGGCACGATCCTTTGCATTCAGAAACTTGTAATTGGTCGTATTCTTTTCCATAATCTTCTCCTATCTCCCCAGCTGCGCCTTGACTGCTGAGATCAGTTTTTCCTGTGTCATATCTTTCTGCTCCAAAGCGGCCATGACATCCTCGTCCACGGTGTCCTTGGTGATGATATGGTGAATCGTGACCACATCCGTCTGCCCCTGCCGCCAAAGTCTGGCATTGGTCTGCTGGTACAGTTCCAGACTCCATGTCAGTCCAAACCAGATCAGAATGTGTCCGCCCTGCTGGATATTCAGACCATGTCCAGCCGATGCCGGATGGATCAGAGCGACCGGGATATTCCCGGCATTCCAGTCCTTGATGTCGGTGCTGCTCTTGATATCCCGGACTTTGATTTTCAGCTTCGACAGATGGTTGATGATACGCTCCCGGTCATGCTTGAACCAGTATGCCACCAGCACCGGCTGTCCGTTGGCCGCTTCGATCAGGTCTTCGAGAGCTTCCAGCTTGTGGTCATGGATGACTCGTGCTTTGCCGTTCTCGTCATAGACCGCGCCATTGCTCATCTGCAACAGCTTCCCTGTCAGTGATGCGGCATTGGCAGCATCTATGTCACCGTCTTTGAGCGGGATCAGCAAGTCCTTTCGGAGCATATCGTAGAGTTCCCGCTCCGGTGCGCTCATCTCCACCTCATACCGGCTTGGAATACAGTCCGGCATATGGAGATAATCCAGTGCTTTCATGGAGATTGTGATATCCGAGATCCTCTGGTAGATCAGCTCCTCTGCTCCTTCTCTGGGCTTGTATTGGAACACAACACCGGTGGATGGATTCATGGAAGAGGCCTTGAAATAAGCCTCCCTGTACCGGCCGATGAATTTACCGAGCCGCTCCCCTCCATCCAGAATCCCGATCTCCGCCCAAAGATCCATAAGACCATTGGAAGAAGGGGTACCGGTCAGCCCGACCCACCGCTTCACAAACGGTCGCACCTTTCGCAGAAACTTAAAACGCTGGGACTGGTAGTTCTTGAACGATGACAGCTCATCGATCACAACCATGCCAAAATCCCAGCGCATTCCATTTTTCTCGTAATACTCCACCAGCCACTTGATGTTCTCCCGGTTGACGATGTAGATCATCGCCGGGTGGTGGACTGCCGCGATCCGGGTCTTGACATCTCCAACGATGACGGAAATGTCCAGCCCTTTCAGATGATCCCACTTTTCGATCTCTGCCGGCCATGTATCACGGGCCACACGCAGCGGCGCAATGATCAGGACCTTGCTGACCTCGAAGGTCTCCAGCATAAGGTCTTTGATGGCCGTCAATGTGATAACGGTCTTTCCTTAACCCAAGCCCATATCCAGAAAAAGGGCTGCGACCGGGTGTGTTTTGATATATTCTGTACAGTAGCTCTGATAATCATGTGGAATGAACTTCATTTGGGCATCACCTCCTCCCCGACATCCTGAGCCCGTGTTTCCGGCTCCTCGCTTTGTGTATTTCCCTGCGGCAGCGTAACTTCCGGCATCTCCGGGATCTTTGCACCGATTCCCTGGGGGATAGGCTCGCCCGTTTTCCAGCGAAGCAACGCATGAATAGCAGGCTGGATCTGTTCCGGGCGGTCTACGCAAAATACCGGAAAGCCCAGCGCCTCCAGCTGCTGTCTGCGTTTTCTCTGAAGGATACGCATCTGCTTTCCGGGTGCTTTCAGTTCCACAAACGCACACTTGCCGCCGAGCAACAAAACCAGTCGATCCGGCACACCGTTCATGCTCTGGCTGGTAAATTTAAGGGCCTGCCCACCGGCGGCCCTGACTGCTTCCACAAACTGCTTTTCGACTTCATTCTCCCTCATCCGGCTTCGCCTCCTCTGCCCGCCAGACACCGATGCGTGGGCGTTTCTTTTCCTGGCATTCCCTTTTCGGGCGTTTCCTTGAGCGGTGCTTCTTCTTGCGCTCTTCCCGAACCACATTGCCGATGGCTTCATTGGCAGTCGGGTCCGGGTGGCTATGACTGACTTTCCTGTTCGGGGAGCTTTCCTCTTTGTGTTCTGTGATCCAGTGAATGACATCTTCCATACCGTCACCTCACTGATTGATCTGCTTCCACTGCTGCGGCTCCATCGTGGCGACCTGCCAGCCGATGCCCTCCAGTGTGGTAGCACGGTCATAGGAAACAACATCCTGCGATGCACGGGTCACCGCATTGGACAGACCGTACAGAGAAAGGTCTCCGCCTTCAATGAGGTACTTGAGGATACCTTCCTGTTCCTCGGCATTGATACCATAGCTCTGGGCAGTCAGCTGCACCACATCCTGTACCCTGCCGGTGATCGGCACTGCCATAGATTCCTGCAGGCGGCCGACCACCTGGGAAAAGCGAGCCTCATCGATGGCAGCCATCGTGGTATCGCGGAGTTTCAGCAGGAATGCCTTGTCCTCTGCTTTCATCGTCTCATCCGAATACAGGGCAAAGCTGTCCTCCACTGCTTTTGCCTGCCGGCCCACATGATGACGACGTTCGCCCATGTCATTGACCACCATGCCGTTGGTGCAGACCAGACGGTATACCAGCGGCTGAATCGACACAGCTCCCAGACCGACCTCGGAGTTGGAGATCATCACACCAGCCTGGACAATGTCACCCTTGCGGACTTCCATCTCCAGACGGTGATTGACCACCTTGAGGTATAGACGATTCTCCGTCACCTCACAGGACATGACCTCGTACTGGTCGTTACCTGCAAACAGTGGCAATACTGCTGTGGCGATCTCCATGTTGTCGATACGGCGATAGCGTTCCGACAGCAGCGCACGGGCCACCTGTCCGGCACCGTAATCCATCGAGCGAACCATGTAAGAACTGGGCTTGTCCACAAACCAGCTGTTCACATTCTCGGCCAGCAGTTCCGGCTTCTGTGCCTGCATGAGATCATAGTATTTGGCCGGGATACCCAGTGCTGATGCCACCTGACGATGGAACAGTGAGGTCGTACCAAACACCTCCTGCTGGCTGGTCGTAAGATGGTTGATCTCAAAAGTCTGTCCATCCTCCCGGAGGCGCATCCCCTGCGCAGGACTGATAAAGTCCTGCTTTGCCTGATTCTGACGGTTCAGTTCGACCAGGACTTCCTGCAAATTTCTTCCTGTTTTCATAGCAATTTTCCTCTCTATCTCTGCGGCGCATATTTATACGCCCGTTTATGCGTCCGTGTCCTTCCGACAAAAACGCTGTGTTTTTATAACTACAAGTGCTTATAATTCCCGGTTGATCATCTGCCGGATGATCCGAACAGCTCCCTGCATACGTCTACGGTTCAGCCGGGTATTCTGCAGGAGCGTGTCCAGAGCATCCACTTCGTCCCGGATGTCACAGAGGACCGACCGCTGATGGTCAGCCAGGCGTTCATTCTCCTGTTCCATGCGGTCGTACTCTTTTTCGTAATCATCGATATTCTGCACATTAGTTTCGATATATTCCTCGATCTCCCGGCGAAGTTCCTCTCCGGCATAGTCCTGCACCGCATCCAGCAGATCCCGGATGCCAAAGGTTGTCAGGAGTTTTCCGTCTTTCATTTTTAGAACGTGAGGCATCTCGCTCCCCCTTTAATCCTTAAAGTAGTAGCTGCCCTTATATCCGGCAGCATTCAGAGGAAGGTCTTTGCACCACTCCGGGTTAACGGACATCAGCTTGCAGACCTCATCCACCGTGTACCGATCCTTGGGTGCTTCGATGATGACTTCATCGTGAACATGACCTACGATATTCAGGCCATAGCCTTCCATCCGAGCCATTGCTTCTGCCAGAATGTCACGGGCAATCGCCTGTGTCGCATTCTCCACCAGCCGGCCGGAGTAGGTTTCCTGTCTGGCCCATTTGTGGTTCTGCCCCACTCCTTCATAGGTCAGGCTCATCCTTCCGAAGCGGTTCGGCTGCAATCTCGGTTTCAGATACACCAGCTTTCTGCCGGAAGGCAGCAGCATCCAGAGCGTACCGGAATAAAACTCAAATGCCAGCTTGCCGATCTCCTGTCGCTTTCCGGTTTTGAATGCCTGTGTTGCCGCCTTCTCCACATCCCACCAATACTGGACGATCTTCGGATTGGCTTCCCGCCAGGAATCGATGATCTCCGGCAGTTCCTCTTCTTTCAGTCCCATCTGCAGAGCACCCATGCTGATAAGTGCGCCGGAAGAACCACCATAACCGCAGGCCAGCTCTGCCACCTTTCCTTTCTGCCGGAGTTCTCCATTGATGCCGTGCTTCACCACCGGCACATGGAACATCTGACTGGCAGAGGCACAGTAGATGTCCTTTCCTTCCAAAAAGGCTTCTAACCGCCACTCCTCGCCGGCTTCCCATGCAAGCACACGGGCTTCAATGGCGGAGAAGTCGGCCACGATGAACTCACAGCCTTCTTTTGGAATCAGCATGGTTCGGATCAGCTGCGAAAGCACATCCGGGGTATTGCCGTAGATGGTCTCGACCATATCAAAGCACCCCAGCTTCACCAGTTCCCTTGCCTCATCCAGCGTGGAAATATGGTTCTGTGGCAGATTCTGCAACTGGATATTCCGGCCGGAATACCGACCAGTGCGGCTGGCCCCATAAAACTGGAACAGCCCTCTGGCTCTGCCATCTGAGCAGACACAGCGTTCTGCCGCCTGATATTTCTTCACAGAGCTTTTTGCCATCTGGAGCCGGAGCTTCAGCATATCCATTGCCTCGGCATCCACTCCGTTCTTGTCCAGTTCCTCGATCATCTGGGCTACATCCTTTTTACCCAGCGTGTCCATTGGAATGCCGCGTTCATCCAGCCATGACTTCAGCTGTGACACAGAGTTAGGATTCTCAAGCCCGGTCAGTTCGTAGGCTTTCTTACTCATAGCATCTGAGAGCAGCAGATCACAGGCAATGGCCTGCTGCACCAGTTCCGTGTCGATCTTTACGCCCCGGTCATTGATACGCTCATTGACCCGGTAATGCTTCCACTCCTGCTCCGGCATCGGGAATTTCTTCAACCTCTTGTAAATGTCCACCTCGGTGTTGACATCCTGAATGCAGTAATACTTAAACTTCTCCCAGTCAGCTGGGTAATGCTCCGGAAGATTCCGGGTTCGCATCCCATTGCTTTTCGTTGGCTTACAGGGCATGGAAAACAGCTTGATCAGCCGCTCGCCTTCCTTGTCTTTCTGCTGGCTGGTCTTCAGCACGGTGCCAACATCCTTTAGAGCCATTGGAAGAGTCAGCGATGCCGCCATAACCATCGTGCAGATCCAGCTGTCTGGCGAAAGGAATTCTCCCGGCTTCAGATACTGTCCGGGATAGTGCCGGTTCAGATGCACCGAGAAGCACACCCGTTCAAAAGAGGCATTGTGAGCGATCAGGCGCACATTTCCGGACTGGAAATCCTCCAGCAGCTCTTTGGGGAGCGGTTCTCCCGATGCAAGGTCTGCACATCTGGTTTCGCCAAAACCATCCCCTTCATCGGTTGCCCAGGCGACCAGCAGAATCTCAAAGCTGGGATCTGTGGCATAGCGGTACAGGCCGCATTTTCCAATGTCCACCTCGCTGTAGGTCTCAATATCGATCAGCGTTTCTTTCAAATATCTCACCTCTATTCGATGTAAAAGGCCGGAGGACACTCTGGCATCCCCCGGCACGGTTACTTATCTGTGTTTCTCTTAGCGAAGGTAATCCGGCAGTTCCTCACCGGCGTCGCCGCCCAGAACATCCTCATCGTCCAGCGCGTCAAAATCAGACTCTGCCGATGCCTTGCCGGACAGACGGTCGCCATCCTTGACGAACTGTACGTTCCCCAAGCCGGCAGCCACACCGCGGTTGCCATTGGCGTTAAAAGCGTAGAAGTTCACACTGACGTTGCAGTAGCAGCCGGAGTATACCATCATCGGGTCCGCCACAGGCTGGACATGACGGTCCACAACCTGCGGTGCATCCTTGCTGGAGGCATTCACAAAGAAATGCTCCTGGTAGTTCTCATCATCCGGGCGGTCGATATCGCCGTCACGCAGAGGCAGCTTCAGGTTCGGCGGAATCTTGCCGCCCCACTTACGGGTCTTGCCATCCTCCTTGGCGGCCTCCACTGCCTTGTGGATCGCCAGCAGGGTCTTCTTGTCCTCCTTCGGGATCAGGCAGGAAACGGAATACTTAGCCTCGCCGCCGTTGATGCTCTTCGGTTCAAAGATGTTTGCAAAAGAGATACGGCACGGAATAACGACCTTAGTTACACTGGAAATCTTGTTAGCCATAATAAAAATCCTCCATCAATCTGTTTTTTGTGTATTGCTGCTGCCCTCAGTCGAGGACAGCAAATTCATCTTCCGCAGTCTGCAGATCGACTGCCTCTCTGAGGTCCGAATCCGGGACAAGTGCCAGCTTACCGGGCGGCTTGACCACATACTCTCCCAGAATCTCCTGGAACTTTTTCTTCCCCATGAGCTTTTCAAAGGCTGTCAGGGAGATCAGCTCTGTCTTATAAATATCGGTATATCCGGCCTTCTCTGCCGCGGCCACCACCGATTTCGTATCAAGGAACTGTCTCTTGCTCCTGCCCTCGACCACCTTATACCCATCCCAGCTGACACCATGATTGATGGCCTCGGAACTGACATAGGCAAAGATAGCTTCGATCCAGGACTCGATACGGTTCAGAGTCGGCAGCATCTTCTCAATATCTGTCTTGGAAAGCAGTGCTGGGGATTTAAAGGTCGGCACGGAGGTATCCGGATCAAAGGATGCTGTCGCATCCGTTTCCTCGGTTTCATCCTCCAGCACACCGGCATCCAGATCCAGAAATTCTTCTTTCACCAGAGCCATTGCTTCATCGGCACAGGCTTTACAGGAAGTTCTGGCACGGCAGAACCGGCACCAGTCTCCGGGAACCTGCTCGCCTTTTCCTTCAAAGGCCAGCTTTGCCCTCGGTCTGACATAGGTTTCCGCCCAGTCCAGCAGTTCCTCCACACTGCATTCAAACGTTGAGATATTTTCCAGTCTCGGCTGGATGATGGTCATGGACACCTTTTTGATGCTGTACAGATATCCGTAGGCGTGGTAAGCGCCCAGGGCATACAGCATCATCTGCGGATTGTGGTCACAGTTTACGAACACGCCCTTGCCGTTCTTGTAGTCCATGACATACAGTGTCCCGTCTGCGATGATCACGCAGTCACCCGTACCAAATCCCTGCGGAACGAGGTGGCTGTAATCCAGCCGTTCCTCCACCATGACCAGCGGATGCGGACAGGTCTCCTTGATACGCTCCACTGTGGAAATGATGAATTCCGCATAGATATCGGTGTTCGCTTCCATCTCTTCATCCTCATACTCGGAGGTTGGACGCTTCACCCGTTCATGCAGATATTTCCGCAGCTTGTACTCGCCCAATGCATGGGCGGCAGTTCCCTCCTCAGCATACACCGAGGATTCATTTGGAAAGTTCTGCTCCAGCCTTGCAGATGGCGTACAGTTCAGCCACCTCTTCGAGCTGGAAGCAGAAAGGATTGCATGTACTTCCGGCATGATGACCTCCCTTAAATCTGGGAGACATCTGCCAGAAATGCTTCGTACTTCTCTGCAGGCAGGTCAGACAGCTGGGCCACACCATAAGTCTTCAGAAGCTGGCCGATCTTCTCGTTGTTATCACGCTTCTTCTTGATCTTGGCGACAATAACCGCCGTGATCTCGTCCTTGGTGATTGTCACTGCAGACTGTGTTTCCGCTTTTGCAGCAGGTGTATCCTTGCCAGCGGTTTTGTCGGACGGTGCTTCTTTCTGGCCGGTATCTTCTTCCCACGGCAGCGCATCCGCATCATCCACCGGATGCTCATCCTCTGCAGTTTCTGAACTCTCGGAGTTCACTGCTTCCTCTGCCTCGCCAGAATCTTCTACCACAGGCACCTCTGCAGCTTCCTCGATGGCCGAAGGAGCCGTCTCTCCCACTTTTTTTGTTTTCTTGACCGGCTTCTTACGGGGATGCACAACTGCCGGGCCTTTCTTTTCTGTTACGGGCAATACTGGCTGTTCTGCCACCGGAAGCTCCAGTTCATCTTCCGTCTTTGCATTTTCTGCCAGCATATCCAGCTGCTCGGATACGCCGGCAAACATCTGTGCCAGACCGTCAAAGACCTCGACCAGACCATCCACAACTTTCTTCGGAGCATTCAAGACATTCAGTTCGTCCATCATGCGTTTTCCTCCTCTCCGTTTTCTTCCTCATCCCCCCACAGGTCATCCAGATAATCGGCCTGTGCCTTCAGGACTGCCAGAATAACCTTCTCGCACAGACCGGTTTCCTTATGGATGCGATCCAGCATCTCATCGAAGTCGATATCCTCCGCCGGGTCGTCTGCTTCAGCATCAGGCTCCTGACCAGAACCGTAGTTGTAAGAGATCATGCGCTCATCCATGTGGAGATGCAGGTTCTCGATGTTAATGGAGAGGAGTGGAACACCAAGCGGGCGTGCCGGCATCGGCTTGTCCTGCTTCTGAGCTTTCTTTTCTTCCTCTGTCTTGACAGGAAGCGGAACCTTTACCACCTTAGCGTCCTTCAGCATCTCGCCGATCATTTCCTCCAGAGTCATGCTCTTCTCGTTCTTATTCTCCATTGTCTTCCTCACTTTCTGCAGCTTCCTGCTGCCCTTCTGTTTTCTTATCATCCAACGGCACATGGTACTGTTCTGAAATGTTTTTCAAAAGCAGTTCAACCACACGCCCCGGCTCCGGGAGATTCCGGACCTTTTTCTGCAACTCATGGGCTCTCTTGATTTCGGCAGCCATGCCTTCCGACACGGTATTCCCAAACATCCAGAGTTCATCTGCCTCCTCCAGCCATTGCATTCCAAGCTGAATGCCGGTATTTCGTTCCTGCTTTTCTTCATCCTTTAAGAACTGAGTGAAATACAGGTGCGGTGCCAGTGGCAGAAAGCCCAGTGTGGAAAGAATCCGACAGGCCATCTTTGCTCTGCGGATGTTTGCTTCCAGTTCATCTTTTCTGCACTTCTCGTCCTGCGAAATAGGGCGATACGGTGAGCAGACGAAGATTTTTCTTGGCAGGTGTTCTTCCTGCGGTGCACCGCCGGGTGGACGGGCCTCCTTCGCATTTTCTAACTGGGCAGTTTTCTTTGCAGCTTCATTCATGCTTACTGCACTCATAAGTTCTGACCTCCTGTTCATGTACTTGAGAAGTAACCCTCTCACTATGAACATCTTTTTGAGCCTTTTAACAGACACTTTTCTAAAAACTTTTTTAGAAATTTTTTCTCAGCCTTTTTACTGCCTGATTCATGATCCGGTTAACCGACTGCTGGCAGATGCCAAGTTCTTCTGCAATCTCGTATTGGTTCAGACCTTTATAAAAGTAAAGCTGAAGGATCTCCGACTGGCGCTCAGTCAGCTTACTCATGGCTGCATACAGGCGGCGGAGTTCCTGATCTGCCAGCAGGTCGGCATTATCCTCATCCAGAAAATCCACCATGACTGCTGCCGACCAGTCGGAACCATCACATTCCAGGGACACATTTTCAGTCTCAGCAGTGCGGTTATTCCGATTGTGCTCCATCCGGCGTTCCCCTTCCATGAGCAGACGAACGCTCCACTCGGTGTCCTCAAAAGTCTCGGCCGGCACTACCTGATATGTACCATCTGTAAAGTCATAGCGGTAATCACCACAGCGGTCCACTACCATAACTGTGTGTGCGCCATCCATCTCATAGACTGCATAGCCGTTTTGGTAAACGGTCAGGGACGCATCAGCCACGGTTGTCTGTGCAACAGCCATCGGCTGCATCTCTATGAGTGCCTTGAAACTCGGCAGCTTCTTCTCCAACACCGCATCGATCTTTTCCTTTAACTCATGTAAGGTGATATGCACATTCTCTGCGATATCTGCGGCGATATGTCCTGCGTCCTGTACCGCTTTCTCCACCATCTGCGGTTGGCGGATCTCCATCACGCCAACGCCACCATTGATTGCAACCGCTCCGGTCATCATGTTCATCATCATTGTTTTGTCCTTTCCCCCGGACTCTGAAAGGGAAAGATACCGAAGCAGGATGCTGATGAAACGCTGAGCCATTTGGTAGGGCCATAAAACACAAAAGACCGATTCCAGAGACAGCAAGAATAATCCCAACCGCACACCTCCACAGCCAGCAAATAAATCGCTGTTCTGTGAAGTTCTGCTATGGTATCCTTCGCCTGCTCTAGAATCGGGCTTACGATATTTTTTTATTTGTCCGGGGCTTGCTGACAGATGCTTTCATTTGACTCTGTGGGCTTGTCCCTTGGACTGATTATATGATAACAAAATGACCGGGGGCTTTCCTCAACCAGACTGTTGAAGATATGTTTCCGGCTCTACCATTTGGTAGAAATTCAAAAATAATTGGCATGGAGGACCGTCAATAACATAATCAAAAAAACCGCACAGTAATCTTTCTACTGCACGGTTTACGCTGGTACTGCCAGCAGCCCCTTCATCTGTCGAAGGAGCATTTTTTGTTCTTCTGGTGATAACTGATGGAATACATCTTCCGCTTCTCTCTCAATATCTGTCTTTTCAGTTTTGTGTATGTACTCCTCCGGAATCAACCTCTCTACAGTTGTATTGAGAGCATCTGCCACCTTTACAGCAGTATAAAGACCTATTTTCCGATCGGCTACTTCGTATCGGTGGATTGAGTTGCTCTGAACTCCTGCTTTTTCTGCCAGTTTCTCCTGTGTCATTCCTGCCGCATCCCGCATTTCAAACAATCGGCCGGCTACTTTCTCATGAAAACGCTTTTCTTCTTCAGTCACTCAATCCACCTCCTCTCTTGTGTAAGTTTCCTACTTTATAATATCCTTTTTATGTCATTTTCGACATGGGGACTCACTGCATAATTCGACCTGAAATCAGTAGATTCACTACTACTTTTTGTCGAAAACAGGTACTTGCATCCCTTTTGCCCTTAAAACGACAAAAAGACCGGAGCAAATAAAGTTACAAGTGTGTCGAACTCTGCGAAACTTGTCTCTTTATTTACTCCGGTCTTATAGATTCTATTGCCTATATGTACCGGCGTGTACCAGATTGATAGTTAATCCCAACCTACGAACAAGCGCACTTCGACCCAACATACTAGTAAACATCATCCGTATTGCGACTGTCCATTTCAAATTCTAGTCGCGATTGATCCAAATAAAAATAAACTTTACTAAATATGTAATAAGTACGTTGTTCATCATCCAAACTCTTGTTGGATAGAACGGTCAACTAACTATTTTCTGGTACACCTCCTATTGCTTATTCTCTATTTATCATTTCACCACGATTTGTGGTAATTTTTACTATATCATAAAAACCACAATGAGTAAATAGAGTTTGACAAATTTTGTAAGATAAAGCAGAAACAAGTCGTTATTTTATGCATTATGCCATACAGCATCTACCATAATATCCGCAAAATCTAATTGAACCTTTGCTGACTTAGATTTTGTTGATTAGTAATAACCAGCCATGCCATATTTTTTAGACACCTGCGTACGGTAATGTTCCGGATCTTATTTTTGTAAATCCGGATAACAAAAAAAGCCGAGGCAGACCAGGGCACCTTATACTAAGGTCATCCCAAGTCTACCTCGGCTTACTACGCACATTACACTTTCCAGCGTATTCGAGCAGCACCTACAGGTAGGTGTAAATTCAATCAGGCTGGCTCACACGTCCTGCGGTGAGTCAAGCTGTTACTGGAACAGTCATATTCTGAACTGTTCCTTTTTGTCTTCAAAGGTCATGTATGGACCAGAATAACACTGTTCGTTAAAATCATCCAGATACTCATATCCCTGCAGTTGCCCGTTTTTCACATAGGCCACAGCCTTACGGCCGTTAACGACCGCACGAGTTGCAAGCAGTACTCGCTTTCCTTGCGATGTGTAAATTCCACACTTAGAAATCACTCCTACCATCTCCTCTTCGTTTTCTTGTTTTTCAAACCTTAGCATCCTTCCAAATAGATGTAATCGGTTTACCAATCTGCTTCTCAACGATTTTTCGTATCTCCGGATGTTTCTTCATATAGAGCAACACCTGCTTATCTCTTTCCATATACTCATCACGTATAGGATCTTCGTCATCCCCATACAAATCTCCAACATCATCAGTGTCGCCAAGTTCCATTCCCATTTTAAGCACCTCTGCCAATTCACCACAGTGTATAGCTGCATTCACGGTACTGCATACTGATTCTACTGCTAACTTCTTAGCAAGATTTTCCAAGCCAAGTACCTGCTGTGTGTAAATATAAGGTGTAAGATTTTCCGCATAGCAATCAATCATACGATGACAATACTCTAATTTTTCTCTCGCAGAAAGCTGAAACATCATATCTAACGACTGTGCTACGCCAATAATATCTGCCTCACTGTATCCTTTTTGTGACAAGTAGTCAATGAAATACTGGATGAACTCATGTACTTCATTAAGAGTTAGACTTCCATCCTTATCCTCCCAAATTTTATGTGACAGACCTTCTTCACGAGCAAGCTGTACGAGTATGATTTTAACAAATTCTTTTTCTTCATTGGGAAACTCAACTTTTCCTTTTCCCCTGAACAGTATTTCCATATCTCCACCGCACCGCTGAATCAGCTTCGTAAATTTTCTCCACAGCTTTTTTTCTGCAGAATCCATGTTTTCAAATGGAAGTTCTTCCTTTACAACCTCTTTTATAATTTGTCTTAAAGAAATCATAGAATTGTTCTCCTTTCAAATTGTTGGCTCCATTATATCACTTATAGACTCCAAAACCTGGACATCCAAAGCCTATAAGATGTCCAATTTTATGGAACACTACCTGTAATTCCAGAGGACTTCAACTCACCTCTTGACTTCTACAACCTTCTATTGTATTATAGGAACAGGAGTTCCCGAACCTTTGTTCTTAGTATATAGGAACAGTTGTTCCTTGTCAAGTAGCTTTACAAAATTATGTTGTAAATGTTGGTGCTTTCCCTCCAACAGACAACAGGTTATCCCACATGGAGGCATGACATGAAAAAAGAAACGAACTTTGAAACCAGTCCACTTAACACACAGGATGCCAAGGCAGAAGCCGCCACTACTCTGGCTCCTGACGCAACCAATGGAGATAAAATAAAAGCCCTCCGCACCGCCCAGCACATGAGTATGGCTGAACTGGCACGTCGGGCTTCGATGTCGGATCGTGCGATCCGCTATATTGAATCCAACCAGCGAGAACCAAGCGTAGAAGCAATCCAGAAGATTGCGGTTGCTCTTGGAGTCACTACGGATTATTTTATGGATGAGGCAACCTTCCAGCAAGAGCTGAACGATGACCTCTTCTATGCAGATGTCCGCAAAAAGTATGGTTCCCGCGGCGTTGCACAGGCAAAAAAAATAAAAGAACAGACCACTGCCCTGTTTGCCGGCGGTGAGCTGTCCGAAGAAGATCAGGCTGCTTTTATTAAAGAGATGGAAGCACTTTTCCTCGATGCGAAGGCCGATGCGAAGAAATTTACTCCCAAAAAATATCTGCGGTAAGAACTGATATTACTCCAGAGGAAAGGAGTCTACCTTGAACACACGCGCTATTGATATGGCCGATGCTGTAGTTCGCCGCTACAAGACCCGCGATCCGGAAGAAATCATTTCCCGGAGAGCCATAAAGCTCAAAGACATCCGGTATTGCCACGACCTGCTCGGTTACTACACAGTCATTCTGAACTGTGAGTACATCGGCATCAACACAAATTGTACGAATGCCCAGCGTGTATCCGCAATGGCCCATGAGCTGGGACACGCCCTCTTTGACCGGAAACACGCCAGTTCCGGTCAGGCATTCCAGGACACCTATTTTTATAGTCTGGATAATTCAAAGACAGAACGGCGAGCCAACACCTTCGCCGCCGAACTGCTGCTGGCAGACGATGCTGTTCTGGAACCGATTGGCTACTATGAATACACTGCCGATCTAAAACAGCTGGAGGCAAATCTGCCTTCCCGCTGTGCCTCTGCTTATCGAGCCATGAAGTATCAGGAACTTTTGCAGGAGTTCCAATACGCACACTCCGGGCTGATCACCTTGGATGAGATTGCCCAGATAAACTCTATTGAGAAACACTTTGTGGATTTCAAACTGAACATCCTCGCAGACAAAGGATACCAACTTCCGTTTCTTCCTGAACTCCACAATGATTTCCTGAAAGACTCCATGAAGAATTGCAACGGAAATGAGGTGACGATGGATTGAACTTCTATTACTGCGATGCCTGTCATTACTGCTTTGAAAGCAAGTCACTTCCTGACCGCTGCCCGGACTGCGGTGCAGTGGAACACGATGAAAAGCCAGCTGTACGTCTGGCAACGGAGAACGAAATAACTGAGCTGCTCCGGATACGAGCAGAGGACAAAGACTGATTGACTGCCCCACTGTGTACATATTTCACAGTGAGGCATTTTTCGTTACAAACTATACGTCAAGGGCCTCCAGCATCAGCCGCATCCCGACTTTCATGCCTTCCTCAAAGGCAGTCTTTTCCCAGGCGCAGCACACGCTTCCCTGCCTGTCCATAATTTTCTCCCACAGCGGGATATCTCCGCCGTAGTCATCCACCAAGACATCCATTCCAGCTATACCTCTGAGCCAAGTTTCCAGATTTTTCTCTTTTTGCTTGGCCTCCTTGCCGGCCTCGGTGGTCTGCGGTGCTATGGAATTATTCTCCGTGTAATGCTCATAGATCAAATCCAGCAGATTCTCGACCGGTGGATAGTACTTTGGCGATGCTCCCTCCAAGTATTTTTCCAGTATTTCTTTCAGTTTTTCTATGACGCTACCATCCTTTCCAACCGTAAGCAATTACATTCTGCTCCCCGGTTAGGATGGATATTAGCATCAGGTTTTGCACATAGCAACTTGTTTTTATAATTAGTTTTAACTAACCTACGCTTCTAAAAATAACCGTGTGAACTTTTGGAGTTCAGTTTGTCCACACGGCTTATATTATTTCAACTTCTCAAGGATTTCGTCCGCACTCATCCCACTGGCTAATAATTTCTTAACCACATTCTCGGCTTCCGACTTTTTCGCTTCTTCAGCTGCCTTTGCATCTGCCTTTGCCTTCTTCGCTTCGAGCTTGGCGATTTCCTTTTCCACCTGCTTAATCTCCGCTCTCTGCGGCTTCAACGATTCACGCATAGACTTGATGTCTGTCTTTAGCTCCTCAATCTGAGCAACAGTCTTAGCTACGCCCTCTTCTAAGAGAGCTTTGTCCTTCTGCAGCTTTGCGATCTGTGCATCGAAGTCGATTTTAGTGCGGTTTTTGCTTCCTTTGGTTCTGGGCATATAACAACTCTCCGTTCAAAAAGTTATCTTTGATTATTAACTGTCCTTGCCACGATTTCTAAATCGCTAATTGTATCTGCATCAATTTTTGCTATCAGCTTTTTGAATTCATCTTCTAGCCTTAATCCAAGGTTATCTACTGAAGAATACGGACCGGCTCCTTGTATTTCACGAATCTGACGGTTCTTTAACAATTCGATATCACTTTCAATTTGTCCTATCTCCAGTGCATAGCGTTCTGATATTTTCATAGCAAACTCCTTCCTTGTTCAAAATATCGTCCTTGTTGCTAGCCACCTTGATGGCATCCTATATTTTTATTAAACCACCATTACTTATCTTTGGCAATATAGAATGGAAATTTCTCTGCATTCCTGTCTTTCTCCGAAACAATGTACTCCCCGGCAGGCCAGCTCTCGCTTTCCCAGATAAAGTCTGAATCGTACCGCACGGCTCTTGCGGCTTCTGCGCAGAAATCGTTGTCCACGCACCACTGCATCGAGGTATCATCTTCCAATGTCAGGTATCCATGCGCAAAACCTCGTGGTATATACATCTGCTTCCGGTTTTCAAACGACAACACCGCACTGTATGCGTGACCGAGGTTTCTCCCGGTCGGAGGTCAACTGCTACATTGAAAATCGAACCATGCAGACAAGATACCAGCTTTGCCTGGGCGTGTTCCCCTTCCTGAAAATGCAGACCACGCAGTGTGAACGCTTTTTTGCTGTATCCCTGGTTGATCTGTCGAACATTGAAATTTATAGATTGGTCGTATGGCACAGCAAGATATCCTCTGAAGTCTTCAAAGGCCGGGACTGTGAGTATTATTTGCCTTGTCTGTCTTGTATCCATCGTTGCGTCTCTCTTTTTTATTTTCGTTTCAAACTATACGCTTTTTAGGAAAACACAGGGTCTCCCCTGTGTCACCACTGTTTCCGATATTCTCTTGGACTGATTCCTTCTACTTTTCGGAACATCCGGCTGAAATAATTTGCATCCCCCATGCCAACGGAAACACCAACTTCATCCACAGTCATATCTGTGAAGCGAAGCAGCTGCTTGGCTCTGGTGATCCGCTTTGAGATCAGATAGTTATTGACTGTTCTTCCGTAAGTCTCTTTGAAGATTTTGGATAGATAGAACTTGTTAATAAAGAACTTTTCTGCCAACTCTTCCAGCATAATTTTCTCTGTAAAGTGTTCGTCCAGATATTCCTTCACGGCTGCCAGTTCCAGCCGCTTTCGAGATATTGTAATACTCTCTGGATGCCAAGACTGCTCCATTAAGAGAGTCAACAGAGTCCCTAGCTTCTCATTGATTCGCATATCCCGTATGTAATCGGAAGATGATGCCAAATCGTAGATATCCGCAAGAAGTGTAGTGAACGGTTTAATATCCGCCGGGTGGAACACAGGGCGACCTCCACGCTCTTTGTACTTCTCATACACAGCTGGAAGGGACGGTGCATAGAAGTGGCACCATTGGAGAGACCAAAGGTCATCCGAGGTGGAATGACTGTAGGCCTTTCGGCAGTCGATGAACACACAGTCTCCCTGATGTAACTTGAACTCTTCCCACTCATACCTCAGCTCTCCTTCCCCAGACAGAACAATAAAGCAAAGGAACGACACCAGATTCGATCTCTTGGATACATGTGGGTGAACAGCCTGCAAAGAGCCAACCTCCTGCAGATGGAGCAAGGATGTTCTTGCAAAGGTTGATGGGGTGTAAATGATTCGGGAGGAACTTACAGAAGAAGACTGTGGATTGAATAGTTCTTGGTCCATAAGTTGCTCCTTTCTCACATACACTGCATTATTTTTTCCAAAAATTTCTAAATTTATTCCTTAGAATCGCCCTTCTAACCTCTCTCTTCACCTCAATCATCTGATTATTTCTAACCGTCACCGGCAACTTTATATCATCTTCAAATTTATATCGTGTGTTGTAAGTTTTTACAAATAATTTAATGAATGTTGGATCATACTCCAAATAATCAAACAGTTCTTTCCAGTAACCTGCCATAAATCTTGCATCTACAAAATATGAAGCCAGCTTTTCTCCCAGTTGTATCATTAATTCTTCGTTAGGCGTTTCCTTATATTTCTTTTCTAATTCTTCAATTTCAGGATATTTATTACGGAGATTGGGCAACCTATTCTTCACATTATTCAGAATCTCCAGTAACTTGAAGTTGAGATTAATGAAGAAACATGACTGAATAGAATCAATCAGCAAGTCGTTTCCTTCATACGACAATGCCAAATTCGCAAAATAGACGTCGCCTTTGTGTTCCAAATAAAAGCCAACATATTTCTGTGCATTTTTCTTGCGAAGTTCATTGCAATCACAGTCTTTGTTTCCTTTTTCTCTTTCTGGAACTAATGGTACATATTTACCAACCGTTTCAATACCATCATATATATCTTCAATACATTCATTACATCTAAAATCTTGCTTTAGCTTTCTCTTGCTATACCACACTTGCCATTTATAAATAATAACGACACCAATGATGCTGCAAGACACACCAGAAAAATAAGTATTTGTGATAATCTTCTCTACCAGCGGAAAAAATGGCAAACCTGCAATTGTCGTAAACACACCAACTTTCCATGCAATTAGTGTTAATAGGATTAAACATAGCAATGTCAATGAAAGCATTACTTTTCTATACATAAATTTTCCCTTCACTACCTATAGAATTCCTTTTTTGCCTCTTAGCCGTTTATTGAACGTTGCCTGCTGCTCACCTCGTAGCGGTGTGCAAATTCTTGAGCAGCTACCGTGTGGGATAACCACACGGCTTTTGTCTAATTATACTACTGACTTACATATTTCTCCAGTTAATTCTCACCTTTTTCTTTTGTCGACTTTTCCAAATTTTCCATGTATTTTTTAGCATCCTTCATAAAGCTGATGGCAATCATCACAATTACCGCGCCAATCGGAAATGCCGCAACAATACTCACTGACTGAAGATTGTTCATGGAACTTTCAGCAAACAGCAAAGCAATCGGAAGCAGAATCAGCAAAATACACCACATTAACTGAATCCCCTTATTCGGTTGTTCATTATCCCCTAACCTGTGATAGCTGTAACAGGATGCCGTTAAAGCAATCGAATCAAAAGAAGTCGCATAGAAAGCGATCATCGTTAACAGAACAACTACCATGATAACAGGTGCGCCCGGCATTGTTTTGATGATAGACACAATCATGCCATACAGATCTCCGCTTTCCAGATACTGTGCAATAAAGTCAGCTTTTCCAGTTACTTGCATTCCCATAGAATAGTTACCAAGTACAATAAAACTTGTCAATGTAGAACCAACACCAAATATGTAACCACCAAGAATTGTCTGACGAACTGTTCTGCCACGAGAAATACTGCCGATAAAGAAAGGAGCAGCTACGCACCAAACCATCCAGTAAGCCCAATAATAGATTGTCCAATTCTGCGGGAAATTCGATGTGCGAAGCGGGTCAGTGAACGTAGACAGATCAACAAAGTTCTGTATCATCCGGCCAAGAGAAGAAAAACCAGTTTCAATAATGTACCGTGTTTCTCCGCCAAACAGCAGTACAAAAGCAATCAGACCAAAGAACATATAAATACAAATGTTTGCCAGCTTGCTAATTCCCTTAAATCCATGCAACAAGGAATATGTATATACAGCGCAGGTAATCAGAAGAATAATAATGTTGATCACAGTACGACTAACGGCAACATGGAACAGTTCACCGATAATGGTCGCCATCAGTGGTGTTGCCACGCTAAATGTGGTAGCAGTACCAGCAAGAAGTGCAAACACAGCTAACAGGTCAATAATGCGACCTGCCCAGCCATCGGTATACTTTCCAAGAATCGGACGGCAAGCCTCTGAGTACTTCTGACGGTTTCTTTTTCTCACATGGAGCATAAAACCAAAGGCAACAGCCAGCACCAAATAGAATCCCCACGGAATAAAACTCCAATGGAACAGAGGATATACGCCTGCCCAATCCTGAATACTTCCCATCTCTGCCAGATGCGGATCAGTCGCATACAGCACCCATTCCGAGAACGAATAGAACAAAATATCTGCTGCAAGACCACAGGTGAACATCATTGAGCCCCACGCAAAGAAGGAATATTTAGGCTTCTCATTCTGCTCGCCAAGGACGATGTTACCATACTTAGAACCGGCAATATACAGAGAAAGGATGAAAATCCCCAATCCAATCACCAAGTAATATGTACCAAAGGTATCACCAAAGAAAAAGCGGATCTGGCTCAGTACCGCATTCGATTGTTCCGGTATAAAAAAGAATAGAACACATAATGCAATTACGATTGCCAACGGTACCAGTGTTATCATCCAGTCTATTTTTCCATGTTCTTTTTTCGTATTCATTTACTTTTCCTCCACATATTTTTTGTAGCTGGCATCCAAAGCAATTAACTCACTCAGATTATCCACCTCTATAATATCGTCCTTATTCATAGGACGGATACCTAATTGATACTCCTCCGGATAACAGAACATCGCCACATCATCCCAGTAGATTTGTCGATTCTTCTTTTGTTCAAACTCGATTTCCAGATGATGTTTCAGTCTCTTTCCATCCTCTGCAGTCCAGCGGGAAATACTGTACAGCTGCCATCCGCCTTTTCCGCCTGTCCGACTGCATGCTGTAACAATGCCATTCTCAACAGTCTGAAGCCACTCATCCGTTTCTCCATCTGTCCAAACACTGTTATAACCAGAGCGTTCAAACTCTGGTGCAAGAATTTCCGGATTATAAATAATCTGATCACCATCCAGAATAATCGCATTTTCAATGTAATCTCTTGCCACGTAAAGCGATGCAATGTTATTGCAGGTATCATAGTAAGGATTTTCAATCAGCTTAACACCAGGATACTCCTTTTCAAGTGTCACAAACTGCTCTTTCAGATATCCAACAACAACATAAATCTCATTGATTCCGTTTTTATGTAGTCCATCAATCACAGTATCAATCATCCGCGTCCCATTCACTTTGACCAGCGGTTTCGGTGTTGTCAGCGTTACTGGGTGCATTCGATTTCCCAATCCCGCCGCCATAATAATAGCTCTTTCTACTTTTGGCATTTACTTTTCCTCCCCTTGTTTTTTCAGTTCCTCTTGAACAATTCGGTAGTAATCCTTTGCATATCGGTACTGTCGAAGAGAATACTCGCCAAATTCTACACCAAGATTTCTCTTATACTCACACCAGTTACTCCATAAAAGTCCACAGGCTGCAATATAACAATAAATCTTGATTCTGGTCTCATCACTACAGCCTTCAGTAAAGTAGGCTGCAATCAACCGATCCACCTGACGTTTATTGTAAAGAGAATAAATACAGAACATTGCAACGTCCACATGAGGGTCCTGCATTCCGGCATATTCCCAGTCAATCAAACGAATTTCTTCCTTGCCATCTTTCTCCACAAACAGAAAATTATCTGGCACTGCATCAATATGAGTCAGGACCTTTTCTCCAGCATGTGCATCAATATAAGGTTTCAGTGCTAGAACATTTGCTTTTGTTTTTTCATAATCCTTATAAACAGAAGGTATTCCCTCCCACAGCGTTTCATAGAACTCCATTTGTCCAAAAATATCAAACTCGTGATTTACTTTCAATTTCAAGTCATGGAACGCATGTAGCCGCTTCATACACTTCTTGACGTCTTCGTAGTTCAATGGATCACATACTCTTGCGCCTTCCAGAAATTCCGTAATCTTATAGCCATTTTCCGGATTAATATATGCAATATCATCACAAATGTGTTTCCCATCAATGGCCTGATAAACTGCCGCCTCCTGACGACGGTTAATAAGCTGGTCAGTTCCCTCTCCCGGAATACGCATGATATATTTCTTTCCTTTGCAGGTAAACAGGAAAGACCGATTTGTCATACCTTTTTTCAAAACGGTAATATCCGTAACCGCTTCCGGCTTTGCTTTTAGGGCTTCGCAAATCACCTGAATTGCATCCGTTTTCAACTGGTTAGAATCACTGTCGATTTCCCGGAGTTGCTCATAGGTGTTAATTTCTACGACATCTGCTGAATGAACCACACGCGCCGCAACAACCATCCGATCCTTGTTATAAAGTGCTTCTTCCCAGAAGGCTCCATCGTACCGCTGATTTTCACAAAGTTTCTCAATGCGTTCTGCAACTGTATCGGCATCCTCTTTTACCAGATAGCAGATACCAATCATCGCATTGCCGCCATAACATTCCGGCACAGTTACCAGCTCCATCTTACGGTTAACTCGAACATTGCTCTCGTTGTCCACAAGATCACTGACCATGTACCAAGAGTACAGTTCATGGCGGTGGAACGGATTTCTGTCACACCAAATGTCGCAAGGAATAATATAAGCATTCTCCAAATGGTCTTTTACAAGTTTAATCGAATGCAGATTATTCTTTGCTGCATAGTCAGCATTAACTACGAGTTCTACGCCATACTCATCAATCAAATATTCGTATTTTTCTTTCATGAAACCTACGATGACATAAATTTCTTTAATCCCCACTTCATGAAGCTGCTTAATGATACGTTCAATAAGCGGTTCTCCATTGACTTCCAAGAGACCCTTTGGCATCTCTGTATTAATGGGAACCATCCGCATACCAAAACCCGCCGCCAAAATAACTGCACGTTGTGGGGTTTTCTGCTTAAATTCTGTAATTGCTTTCATTGTTGGACGTATGGAATCGTCTATGTATTCCAATTTTATAAGTTCTTTTAATGATCGATTAACTACGCCTAAAGAATGACCGGATACCTCAGCTAGTATACGCTGATTTATAAACGGTTCAATCAGCAATGCGTTCAAGATATCGCTTTCCTGTTTGTTCATGTACTTTCCTCTCCTTCTTATTGTGAACGCTTTCTTAAAAAAAGAAGTCTATTATATTAAATAACAGACCCTTTTTTCACTTCAAAAGCACATCAAAGATAATTGCTATTTTATTATCTCCAATAACTTCCACCTTCTACAGTTTTTTTTCCATTAGGAGTTTCATTTTCAGACGGATAAACCCAATACTCATTAAAATGTGCCGCCCATGCTGGCCAATTATCCCAGCGTTTTCCACGAATACCAAACAATATTTGCATATTACTTGCCATGTGGATAGCCTGTTTTCCTAGTCCTTTTATGTAGGCTGCTAGCGGCAATCCATAAGCTCCAGCTGCAATTAAAGCTACCTGAAAATCTTTTTTTAGAATTTCTGCTTTCATTGATTCTAAAGCATCGAAATATGATGAAAATTCAATTACTTCATTTTCGCCAGCATTACTTTGAATTGCACGCACACACTCTAAACTTTCAAATGTTGGCAATTTAGAGTTTTCAAAAAGCTTGTCTCTTTTTTCATATTGTTTCTTTATAGTGTCTACAAATGGATGAATGACTAGTACTTTTTTTCCTTCCAATGCCGTAGTCCACACATCATTGTAAAACAAAATGTTGTTAACAGCATTATTAAGAAGTACAACATTTGGGGAAGCATATTTTTTAATTAATGAACATTCACCTTTACACCCCCATGAAAACACCCCATCAGCATCTTTCAATGCACCTGTGTATATTTTACAAAACTCATCAATTGTTTCTTTGTCATTTGGAAAAACTCCAGCATTATACATAATATTATGGATATTACGTTGTTCATATGGGACATTTTTCATCCATCGAACAGCTGTTCTCGATTCTTCCGCTCCTAAGCGACAAATCATAAGGGGGTCAGATGAAGCTAGCTTTTTCTTTATGTAAGCTGTAGCCCCCCCCCACTTCTAAAGGTTGATTTCCAATATACTGTATATGGTAATACAAATCTCTAAGTTTATTCTTTATAACTTTAACATTATAAGTTTGGTTATCCGACATAACTATTTCCTTTCATTAAATAATTATTTGTTTCCAAGGTCAATTTTTATAATTCCATGGATATTTTTCCTTTTTTCTATTGGTGGAGGTGTCATATAATCTCCATATCCATCTGTCAGAAATTCTTTATATCCTACTGGTGCCGAAAAAAAAGTATCTTCAAATTTCAAAGAAATGTATTTTGAAAAATATTCTTTTTTCATCGCCCAGACTCCAAGTTTCTCAGCAACTTGCGGATATATCAATTCACTTTTTTCTGTATTTGCAACCTTTACTATTTTCATATAGTGCTTCTGAATTCTATCTTTGCTGACAAACTGCGAAACAAAACGAACAGGTAAATAAATCATCCATCTCTTCCAATTAATTGTTTCATTTTCCATCCACGGTTTATAATTAACTTTAGTTTTCAATAACATTTTCAAAAAAGTTAATTTTGTAATAAGTTTTCTTCTTTTATTTTTGTCATTTGGTAAATTATCGTAAGGAAATAGATCAATAAAAATCCCACAGTTTGCATCGCTGTCCTGAGCAATTCTCTCTTGATAAATTGTTCCCTTCTTTCGTATTTTTGCAAAAGCATATCCATATTCTCTATCTGAATCCCAAGTTTGCAAGAAAAATTCGGACGACAGATTTTTCTTGGCTGTAGCAATAAATTTTTCATAATTATCTCGCGTAAAGCCGAAATCCAAATCATCATCCCATGGAATAAATCCCTTATGCCTTACAGCTCCTAACAAAGTTCCTCCATCCATAAAATATGAAATATTATTCTGTTCACAGATTCTTTTAACTTCTTTTGCTATCTCCAACTGTATAAGTTGAACATTCCTCAACATGACATCATCCATTATTTTTTTCCTCGACATTTCTCTTAAACTTGAGTATTAATTCATTCTCACAATTGTTTTAAGTTTTCTCTTAACTTTTCCGAATATGGATACTTTTGGTTTTACAAACTTTAACAATTCATCACAATTTTCCCCTGCATCAAGCGCAGCAAAAAAAGCATTTCTATTAGGATGAGGTGAAACAGATTTTCGACTGTCAGCCGTATTAGGAAGTAGTTCTTCTATGTTCCCCTCTTTATAAGTCATTTCGCCCATAATTTTTTTCAATAAGTCCATTCCTTTTTCACTATGCACAAATACTATAGAGGTTCCCTTATCATCGTCCATCTCTGGATATATATTATCAATGCCCCAACAGTCTCCTATTGTTATATCAGAAGGTCTTGATAAATTTTTAAACTTGCATGCATAGCATGACGGCCTCAAGCAAATGTTTGATAAAAACATTTGCATAAACGGATCTTCTGCAAAGATCCGTTCGTACGCCTTATTATTAGAAAATTCTAATAATAAGGCGAACGTTTTCCAGCCATATTTCTTATGTCTGAAAAACGTTCGCCGCACATGTCCATTGTGCAGCACCTCTTGACTTCTCAAATATCTATTCCAGACTTTAGGACTAGGTACTCCATGACACAAAACATCAAGAGTTAACAAATTAGGATATTCTTTTTTCAAGTACCCTTTAAGCCCTGCAATCTGACATGCAGTCCCACTATATAGCACCTGACGTCCCGCATCTAACGCTACTTTAGCTTCATAATAAGTGTTTTCTATCCTACTTTGTAAATATTTACTTCCTTGCAATCTTGTTATTTCTTCAATATGCTCAATACCTATATGCGACACCATAAATTCATCATCAAAAGCCGCACCAAATACCATACCACCTTTATGTAATACATTTTCTGCTAATAGAGTAAATATTCCTCCCGATGAACTTCTAAGCCTAACATCTTCTATATCCGCAAATGCCGCATATGCAGGATAGTGTAACATTTCATTGCTATTAGAGTCTGCGTTAATAATTGGACATGCTTTTTTACACAATCCACATTGTACACATGTGCTTAAATCAACTTCCGGATATGTGAATCCTTCATAGTCCGTTCTCATTGTGATGCATTTTTTGACACATGCCTGCGCGCAAGCAGAGCATCCGCAGCAGTCTTTTTTATTCAAAATTTCTATTTGATTAACAACTACTTTTTCTTTAGATAGTGCTTTTTTTAGATATTCAAATGAACGTTCTCTTTCTTTTTCTATGTATTTATCAACACATTCCCAATCAATGCTGCTATCTTCAAGATTTTTTTTTATAAATTACTTTATCTTTTTGTATTCCACATTGTCTCAGTAGTGAAGTAAAGCGTGAATTTTGGTTTGCATGCTGATCCCTTCTGTTAAAAATATACAACTTCGTATGAAATATAATCGAAAAAACAGAAGCATGAAACGAATCTGTGCAAACATAGGTAGCGTTATTTATTAACCATATAAACTCTAAAGGATTAATAAATTTACATTTTCCCTTTAAGGCATTTATAATCTCTGCATTATTTTGCTTTGCTAATTTTTTTATAGCCGTTTGATATTCAGCACTTATTTCTCCTAACATATAAACCAGAATATACGGCTTCTTTAAATTAAATTTAGGCTTAATGGCCAAAATTTCCCACTCTTGCCTTTTTAATAATAATGTAGGATCTACATGCGTTTCGACTGGAGTCGAACAGAGATTTCTAACTATTCTTTCTCCACTATCCTCTCTCACTGAAATCGAAGAAAATTCTGCTAAGTAATGCCTTATATCGTCCTTTCTAGACTCAGACAGCATATCAAGATTATCAACTCCAAAACTTGCAGCATACGAAATTTTTCTATTTTTCGGCACAAAGCCCAAAAGTTCAAACTCTGTTGCAAATCCAAAAGTTGGATTCCACACCTGGTCGCTTCCCGTAATGAAATATTCATATCCCGTCGGTTCTTTGCTGAATCTTCCATTATTATATGTTACATTGCTATATTGCAAATTTTTCGAACAACATTTCCGAAAATTTTCATTTCGCTTTTCATTTTCTCTGTAACCGTTATAATTCAGTATCCATTTCACCAAATTTGTAAATGAAAAATTTTTTTTATTAAATAGTGGTGAATTTGTAAGATTCAAAATGGTTTCTGCCTCAAATCCAAGTTCATTAACAATTTTTTGCATAGCTATATTTTGAAGCACATTTCCATAATTAGCATTTTTGGTCAACGTGATAATTCCAACTTTCTTCATACACCCTCCTACTCTTTAATAATGAATGTAATACTTATACACGTTTTTTACTGATCAACTGCAAAATAAAATCCCTATTTTTTATTGCCCACAACAAACAAATTATACAGAGAACTGCCAGAATGCTGTATCGCAATAATACAACTCGATAGAAAAGAGCTGGGCACATAATTAATACTGAGAAAACAATTGTCATCACGATTATTACAGATGCATTAAACGGGTTTTCTACTTTCTTCTCTTTGCATACTCTGCTCATAAACATATAATGCAGTCCTGCATAAATATAGTAAGAAACCATTGTTGCATAACTTGCTGCTATATAACCGTATTTTTGAATCAAAATATAATCAAGAATAATGTTTATTACTGCAACTGTCACAGATGAAAACAACATTGCATTCTGCTTATGAAAATAAATTTCAACATTTCCAAAATTACAATAAATAAAATACATAAACATACCGATCAGCAACGGTGGTGTCGCCCAAATTGCTGATTTGTATTCAGAAGGTGCCAAAACACCAATAACTTCTGGAACAATAAATGATGTTAATACAAATCCTACTCCTACTAATGAAACTATCTTGTAGACATTCTTCCCAATTTCCTTCATTTTTTTTGCTTCCAGCATCTCATAAATCCATGGAGTCACCGCTTGGTTGATACTTACTGTTACTATATTCATAATGCTTGTTACATTTGTAGATATACTATAGATTCCAGCTGCTGAAGATCCACAAAGAGTATTTATAAGAACTCGATCCGATTGTGTCATTATTGTGCTAGATAAATAATGCGGTATTAAAGGCAGATTAAACTTTATACCATATTTCCAGTATTTTAAATCAACAGCTTTCTTTCCTCTGGTTAAATTCAAAAAGTAAACAATGCCATATACAATAACATGCGTAATAACTGTACCTAGGATTCTTGCTTCTGCCTTATGTTCTGCCGAATTTAATACAAGTATTACACTTAAAGCTGGCATTAACAGCGAAGACAATATTGTAAAAACGGCCACACTCTTATATTTATATTCATATCTATTTCTTATTGACCAAAATGACATACCTGCTGAAAAAACAATGTCTATCATCATCAAAAGCATAATTGGTTTTGACAAGCCAATTACATCTGCCAATTGTCTATAGAATACAAATAATACACTAAATACAATCAAAGAAAGTATTGTAGTTAATGTCTGCATAGAAGATGTAAATCCGTCTTTATCACTCTTGTACTCAATCATGCGTTATTATATACGCCATTATATAAATAAAGTGTGCAAAGGACAGTAAGAATGGCCTCCCATGAATTGTACATTGAAACAACTCCAAAATCGCTTGTTCCCATAACTCTCGTAAAAATTGGAGTAGTTAGAAAGCCTATGGCTTTTTGTAGCACACTACATGCTAAATACCACATAGACGCCTTTACTGGCAATGTCATATTGGTATACAACTGGCTTATTTTTTTTAAATTAGTTTTCATTTATTTCTCCGATTCTTCATGCGATTTCCCTTATAATGTCAACTATTTTTTTCTTCAACTCAGTTTTATACCGTTCAAAAATTGCTATAACCCTATCAATCAATTTCAAATTTTTCATATACTGATCACAAATAATTCTAATCTCCTTACTATGATCAGTAGCTTTTTTCCCCGAAAGGCCATTGTGTAGTTGTCGATAAGCAGTCCCCGTTTCATATGTCGGCTGAAAAAAGACTCCAATTCTTGCTAATCTCATCAACAAATCCAAATCTTCATAAAAATTGCGAGGATAATTATAAGCTCCAACTTTAAGAACGGTTTCTTTTCTAATACAATAATCTCTAGGTACTCTTTTTTGTTTAGATAAAGAAATAAGTGTTTTTAATACTCTATTTCCTTTCATAAATTCATTTTTTCTCCGTCTTCTGTTAGTTCTACACGGAATTACCTTTCCATCCTCATCTACCAAAACAGTAGTAGAATAAGCAAGTCCCTGATAACCTTTTTCCTCCAATAATTCAAGCTGTTTCATTTCATTTTTTAATTTATCCACATTGATATAAAAATCATCTGAGTCAATGAATGTCACATAATCATAACTTGCGTTCTGTAGTCCTAAATTTCTTGCCTTTGAAACTCCACCATTTGTTTTTGGATATATGAGCTTTATAGTTTCATTTTCCTTTGCCAATTTTTCAATAATTCTTCTTGAATTGTCCGTTGAACAATCATCTACTATTATTATTTCTTTTGGCATATAGCTTTGCTCTAGCACACTATTTACGCATTTTTCTATATATTTCTCTTTATTATAGTTAGGAATTATTATTGAAATCCCTTCCATAAACCCACTTCCTCACTTCCTGGATATTAATTTTCTATATTAAAACGTTTTATTGCAAGCGTATATCCCCAAAAAATTGCAACATAATTAATAATTCTTGATTCTATTCCAAAATAGCTAACAAAAGTCAAAAATCCTAATAGTACAATTGAAAAAGTAAATGCTGGTGCTATTTCGCTTTTCTTTTTTATTAGAAGCAATAATTCTTTTATCATACTAAGTAAAAAAGATACATAAACAGTTACACCAATAATTCCATAATCATATAGAGTATTAAGATAATCATTATGTGCTAGATTTCCATTTAAAATGTACATATAACCACGGTATTTATAAAATCTAAACGCATGATAACCATGTCCTATCAATTTTTCGCTCAATGTCGATGCATTAAATGCCTCCAAAACATTTTCCCAAATTGCGCTGCGCCCATTTGTATCACCATTCAACATTTCATTTAATCTTTCAACTATATCCAATTTCATTAGCTTTGTCACAAAATACATTGCCAAAAAAATTACAAAAATTGCAAGAATATATTTTGCCATTCTATTAACTATAGCTTTAACATTTCTTCCTTGAACTTTAGCTTTTACAAGGAAATACCCCATTATTCCGACAGCTAAAACAAGGATACAACTCCGCTTACTTGTCATTAGCATGATAAGAAATGTACATATTAAATAAATTACATTAAACTTAATGCCATGCTCCATATCCATTTCATATAATGAAAATGGGACCAGTGCTAAAAGCACATATGTTGGAAACATTTCACTCGTTCCTGGAATTATCCCCAAAATATGTTCAATGACCAAAACAAATGAATATCCCAAACATACAATTTTTGTTATCTTTAGAATTCTAAAAAGAGATACCTCTGAAATACAATTTTGAGCCGTGACCTCATAAGCAGTAAGAAATAGAAGAGGCCATAAAGCAGCATCTGTAAAATCATTTATAGAAGTTTGGGTAACAATAAGAATATTAAATGTCACTATCAGCACATAAGATACTGCCAAAAATGTAGGACCCCATATTGTTACCTTACTCTTGATATTTTGAAGAATAATTAATAGCGCAAATACAAAGCAAATAAGTCTCGCTAATAAGTATCCCATAGGTTCGCTATTTGAAAATGTTAAAATTCTATATGCAAAAAAGCAAGACATAAGCAATACGCAAACCAGTTCACCATATAACAGATATTTTTGTATCGCTTTCTTACTCATTTTTTAACTCCTTCATCATTGTAGAAATATCTGCAAATAAATCACAGTTATTTTTTAACCATTTCTTATCTCTCTCCCACCATTTGATTGACAGTAAACAATTAATTTGGTCTTCTTCAAATCTTTTTCCAATTATCTTTGCCGGAACACCTGCTACAATCGCATATGGAGGTACATCTTTCGTAACTAAAGCATTCGCGGCAACAACTGCTCCATTTCCAATTGTCACACCTGCAAGAATTGAGGCACCATCACAAATCCAAACATCATTTTCAATCTTCACATAATACTGATTATCTGGATCAACATAAGATTCTTCACAGTATTTTTGTTTTTCCACATATGTAAAACCAGCTTGTTTCTGCAAAGAAAAAAAAGCCGGATGTATCGATACAAATTCATGAACCGGATGATTTCCGTGAATAATTCGCACATTTGGCCCAATACACGTATATCTTCCTACATTGCAACCTTCTATGCTGCTATTATGTCCAACATAAGTTGCATACCCCAAACTCGATGATACTATTTTTGCATATCTGTCTATAAAATTATTTCCTTCAAATTTGCAGTCAAAAGATACTTTTGAGCATCGTGCAAACCTACATTTTCTTTTTTTTAATTTTATTTTTTTTATAGTACTTTCAATACTTTCTCGAATTGCACTCATATTCTACTCAACCTTTTTTATAAATTTAGCAGGATTCCCCGCCCATATTTCATAATCTGGAATAGATCTAGCAACAACAGATCCCGCTCCCACAATGCTTCTTTCACCAATTGTAACTCCTTTAAGAACTATGGTGTGAGCACCGATGAATGCACCATCTTTTATTACAACAGGGGCATGTTTTACTCCTAAATCTACAGTTCCCATTCTCTCATTAAAATCCAAAGAATGAAAATCATTATCATAAATTTTGCAATTTCCTCCTATCAAAACATTATTTCCTATTGCAATCGAATCTACCGCAACAAGAGCACTATTTGATATTCCGGTATTATCCCCAATTGTTATAGTTGCATTATTTTTTGCAAATAAAATAGTTTTCACGTCACCACCAATCGGATTAGTTTCTCTGCAAGAAGTGATTGATACATTTTCGCCTATAGAGATTGTACCTGTTCCTCTAACAAATAATGTCCCATGTGTGGATAGCCCTTTTCCACAATTAATTTTTCTCAATCTCAGCGTCAAAAGATTGATGACATGACTTGGAAACCATTTAATTGCTATAATTGTTCTCTTTAGTCCCATATTATTAAATCATATTCCTTTCAAAACTCGATACACTCTCGTTCCCTTAATCATATTGACCATTTGATTTCTAACTGTTTTTATAATCTCTATACTTTTTACTTTTATTTGGGGTTCTCCATAAGATAACGCCATTCTGCTTCCTTCTTTAAATACAGCCTTAGAATGTGTATCACTTACTCCTCCAGCTTTAAATTTTGTCAAACATTGGTCAATATAATCAAACTTTTTCCCTGCTTTATACATTCTATAAAGTAATTCTTTATCCATGCAGTATTTATAAGTCACATCAAACAAACCACATTCCTCATAAGCTTTTTTCTTTACAAATGTAGATGGATGAATCAAAACCATGTTATACAACAGTTTACTTAAATCATGTTTAGGTTTAGACACATACTCTAAATTTCTTTCGCTATCAACCCAATAGCAATTTCCATAGTATATATCCACATCTATTTTTTTACATTCATTTTTCAATATCTCCGATGTTTCCGGAAGCAATTCATCATCTGCATTAATCAACCCAATTAATGTTCCAGATGCCATTTTTATTCCTTTATTAAACGCATCACTAATCCCTTTGTCTCTTTCTGAAATGTGCTTAAATAGTATTCCCTTTTCTGCAAAAGATTTCTCGTAACTACAAACTCGATTGTACGTTTTGTCTTTTGACCCTCCATCAATAATAATGTATTCATATACTGGACATGTCTGATTTAAAACTGATTTTATAGTTCTATCTATACACTGTTCAGCATTATAGCAAACAGTAACTATTGACAATTTCATATTATATTTCTCCTCATATTTCATTCTTTAGGCTTTCATAGACATCAATAAGCATTGCATAGTTTCTTTTTTCTGTGTATTTTTCATAATATTTAGATGCTGTACTTTCACATATACTATTGCATTTCATTACGCAAGTAATCATATCTTCTATAGAGTCAAATTGAAATTTATAACCTGTTATTCCCTCTTCAACAACACTTCCAGCATTTCCCAAATCAGAACAAATGACAGGTGTTCCAACACTAAACGCTTCCACAATGCTCATCGGAAATCCTTCATACCACTGAGTAGGCAATACAAGTGCTTTGCTGTTTGCTATTATTTTTAGAGCCACATTATTTGGCACAAATCCACGCATTTCAATGTTCACATCGTTTTCTCTAATGAACGACTTACACCAATCTTCCATTGGACCGGTACCACAAACAATTAACTTTGGGGCTTCTTCTCCCATACGTTTCCAGGCTTCAAAAAGTAAGTCAATTCCTTTTAGCTTATCTAATCTTCCTGCAAAAACAAATTGATCTTTTCTATCCTTTTCTGGAACATAGTCATTTTTACATTCAACGAAATTAGGCTTTACAAATACCCTTTCCGGTTTAATTTGCTTTAATTCCAACAGTTTTTGCTTATTAAAATCAGTCAAGCAAATATAATTGATTTTTCCGTAAATTCCTGTCATTCGATGGAATGCAGTACTAAGTACACATGCCAATGTCTGAATTTTACTTCCTCGATAGCAACGGTGTTTTACTGCGCATTTCAAACCATACTCTACGCAATCTTCACAAATATGCCCATCTCTATAAAAAGTCGCACCGGGACAGAGTAGCCGAAAATTATGTATCGTCTGAACCACTGGAACCTTCATGCGTCTTGCCGCATAATAGACCGCTGGACTCACCAGATTAAGTGTGTTATGAACATGAACGATTTCTATCTTCTCATCTCTTATCAACTTCTTGATGTCTCGGTATGTTCTTGGATTAAACACTGTTGTAATTGGAAGAAAAACTTTCTGAAGTTTTGACATTTGCTTCAATTCTGCATTATTACGGCTGTATAAGATTACTTTATGGCCATGCTTCTCAAGCATTTTCTTTTCATTGGCAACAACTGTATCTTCTCCACCTGGAATCTGGTAATAATTATGTACAATCAAAATATTCTGTTTTTTTGCATTGTCCACAGTCATTACCTCACTTTCCTTTTATCATTGCATTCCAAATAAACTTCGTATTAGTGCTCCAATATCTCTTAAACAACCTCTTGGGATCTTGCACTAAACGATACACCCACTCCAGATTATGTTTCTGCATCCACACCGGAGCACGCTTAATATTCTCTGCATAATAGTCAAATCCAGCTCCAACACCTAGCATCAGTCCATCAATTTTTCCCTGATGTGCTGCCATCCACTTTTCCTGTTTTGGAGCTCCAAGCCCAACCCAGACAAAGTCTGGTTTAGTTTCATTAATTCTCTCTATAATTGCCTTATCTTCCTCTTCCGTCATCGGTCTAAACGGAGGACTGTACATTCCAGCAATTTGAATTCCCGGATAACTGCTTATGAGTTTTTGATACAACAGCTCCAATGTTTCTTCTTTGCTGCCATAAAAATAATGGCGATACCCTTTCTTTGCAGAGATCTCAAAAATCTCCCCCATTAAGCTTGGGCCTGTTGTGCGCTCCATATTCTTATGACCGCGTTTCTGACCAACAGTAGAAAGAGGACCGCCATCTGGAATTGCCATTAATCCGCCATTTTGAATCGCACAGTAAGCCGCATCTTCAAAACTGGTTACAGTTGTATGTACATTTGAGACGCATATGTAGTCTCCTTTTATTTCCGAAATATTTTTTTCGAGATAGTCTACCAACCACTCCATGTTAATCGCCGCAATATTAACGCCCATAATATTGCAAGTTGGAATGAGTTCTTTATCAACCTTTCTCTTATACTCCATTTCTCGCACCTTTTCCTCTTTTTCTACTTATATGGAAGGCTCATATTGAGCCAAGCAATCTATTTAAAACAGTGTGTTTATCATCCATGCCGGATGAGCTATCGCACTGTAGTTATCATTTTTCTCACAGTGGTCATCTTCCGCAGCCATATTGCAGTCCACTTTTCCGACCACCACTGAATCTTTTGCGTAGACCTGTCACGGGCTACTCACTTATTTTTCCTCAACTGAAACTTTATGGTAGACACCTTCATACCAGCTCACCAACAAAGTGTTGCGTCTTATTGTCATAACTCGCAGTCGCGCTTCTCTATTTTTCAAAGTGCTGACCCTTATTGTCACAACCTTCGCACCAGTTTACTTTGTTAAAACTGTACAAGTTCATACTGTTTCTTTATTGCAACATGAACAATCATCTACTCTCTTCTACCTCTAATTCCCCGGAAAAATGCAGTTATCATGTCCATCTCTCGTCTGCAATAAACTTTTCCAGAAAAATAGATTTTGGGCTTTTCAATACTTTCAACCTCCACCTCTAATTCTTCGGAAAAATGAAGGTATCATGTCCGCCACTTGCTCTGCAATAAAACAGGCTCGCAACAGGGGTATTTTGCATGAGTTTTATATGCCACCGTAGACCATCATGCCGCCACTGAAAGTTTGAGGTAGACATTCGATGTGCTATATTTCCCTTTATTTCTATTACCATACAAACTCCGCATCCCAGACATCCACTCCAGAGTCCTGGTAAACATCCAACAATCGTGCTCTTAGCATTTCCTTGCTAACACCTTTTTTCAAAATCACCTGCAAGAATCCGCCCCCACCGGCACCAGAAATAAATTTCCCATCAATCAAATCCTCACAGCTTGCAAATATCTGATCAATGCAAGTATTGGTTGAACCAGCATCCAACTTCTTGGACACTTCCCAATGTTCATTCAAAAGTTTGGCAAAAGCATTTACATCTCCTTGTTCCAGTTCATATCGCATCATGACAGCCAGATGCTTCATCTCTTCCAACGCTTCTTTTGATTCTTCTTTTCCGCCAATATAGTTTCCAACTACATCCCGAAGCAGATTTCTTGCCAGACGGCGCTGTCCGGTGTAAATAAGTGCAAATCTTTCCTGAAGTTCCGTCTTTGTAGCCTCATCTAAATCCAGATATTCCACTTTCAGCTTCTGCTTCATACCAGGTCTTGAGGTGATATATTTGATACCGCCGGTAAGTCCTCCAACCTGGTCCTGCCAGCCGCCACCAGTACTCATAATCTGTTCCAGATTCAATACCAGTTCATATACGTCAGAATCACTCCAGTTTGTTCCCAGGAATTTTCCCAAAGCACGAACACAGGCTCCTGAGAGGATACTGCTTGTGCCAAGTCCGGAGCCTTTTGGAACTCCTTTTACACGAGTGGACATGTAGAAGCCACCGCCCATCTCATCCAGGATTTTTTCCAGATCAGCTTCACCTTCCATAGGGATAATTCCACACGCAATCAGTGCTGCTTTATGAAGTGCAAAAGAATCATATGGATTATGGCAATCCTGAATTTCTGCTGCAGTTGTTACAACACCATGGGCATCCAGATCGAGACTTGCAAATTCAATGTGTTTTTCCGGCAGCTTTCTTAATTCCACTTCGATTGGTTCCTGTCCATTCAGCAAAATTGCAGCATTTAATACAACACCGCCTTTTTCATTACAATATGGCGGAGTATCCGTCCAGCCACCGCCCCAGTTCACACGAACCGGAAGACTTACTTTTACCTGATTTTCTGCAATCTTATATTTCTTTACCTGATTTACATTACTTGCTTTAAATATTTCCTGCTGGATTGTGGCAAAGCATTTCTGCTCTACCTGATCGTAGCTGATTCCGTGAAAATTCTTTTTCATAAACTTCATGGAATGGGAAATACTGTATAAAACACGGATTTTCTCTTCAAATGGCAATTCTTTTTCTGCCATTTCCATAAGCATGTCAAACTGTTTTTCATCCAATTCTGTAATGCCAAATGTTTTCAGAGAATCTACATAATGTTCTCCGGCACGTAAACGATTCAGGAAGCGCTCAATAAGGATCCGGTTTTCCAGTTTTTCTTCCCATGGAACCAATACAGAAGCATCTGCCATCTGGAAGGATTCTTCCAGAGAATAACGTTTCAGAGCCTTCCATTCTGCAACCTTCACTTCGTCGGCTTTTTCAGAACTCATTCTATGAAGAAGCAATGCCCAAGAAACAGCTTTTTCCTGGCTATCTATAACCGGATAAAGCTTCGCCTTCCACAAAGAGTGATTTTCACTTTCCCAGATATCTTTTGTCTTTAAATTATTTAAATTTATAAAGCTCTGTAAATCTCCGGCAAGGAAGCTGCCTCTTTCTTCCAGTGTTTTCTTCGGATTATCTTTAATTCCATATGCTCTTACAATATATCTCTTCTCGCCGTTATCTCTTTTTAACACAACTCCATGCAACACCATGGATGGAACCGTTACATCTTTAAGCTCCAGCTGTGAAATTACACATTCTTTCTCTAAAACGGTATTTCCTCTCAGCCAGCTGTTTTCTACATAGCATTTATCAACCAGTTGTACGGTTCCTCAATAAGAGCATTATGTACTGCTGCCTGTACTTTTTTCTCAGATTTATAATTGGTAAATACCATTGGCTTCCAATCCAGATACTCATAATCTGCAATCTCATCTGTTAAAAGAGCCAGAAGCTCCCTGGTTGTTCCAAAATGAATAAATTCAGCAGGAGAAAGGCAAATCAGCTTCATTCCGAATGAATGCAATGCTTCCCATATTCTGGTACGACATTCAGTTAGTTCTTCACAGAAGGTTCCTTCTGGCTGCTCTTTGTAGTACTGCTCCAGTGTAGAATCTTCAGCTAATGGATAAAGAAAATCTCCATATAAACTGATTCGTGATTTTTCATTGACAAAACGGGCGTATTTTTCTGCATCGATTTTGCCATCTGTCTGAACCAGTGATAATAGAGCATTCATCAGGTTTACATCAAACAAAACTGCGCCTGTATCCAGGTCTACATTTCCATGGGTATTTACAGCCCCTAATTTTTCCAGAGTTTCAATGGATTGTTTATGAAGGAATTTTTTTACATAGTCTTTTCCATTATTCAGGAATACGCCATGATCTTTTCCCACATCTACCGGAGATTTCATGGAGATTGCTGCGGCACCATGAAACTGTGCATCGATCTGTAATGGATTAAACAAAAGAAGGACATCACCTGAAAGTACCAGCATTCCTTCACGAAAGCGCGATGGTACCCCTGCCATGCCTATAAGAAACTCATCAAATAAAGTTGACGCTCTTCCATCAGGAAGTTCACGTGGTACAGGAGAAAAAAGCTTTCCACATACAGAATATTGCGGAACACGTTTACTATCGCCGCCAGAATGAATTACAAGGATTCGCTTATTATGGAAATCTCCTGCAATATCTTCCTGCTCTGCTAGTTTTCGCAGCACCTGCAAAGTAGCGCCTCCAGATCCAACTCTTTTTCCATCTGGATCTGGTAATACGAGATACTTTGTTTTACATGGAAGTACATTTTTATTTTGTCGATATGTAATCTGACTTTGAAAAGCATTGGCCTGTTCCTCATTTGATGCAGTCAATACTATATAATCCCATTGTGCAAAGCTTCTTTTTCGAATGGATCGCTGATAATCTTCCCAGGCATCTATATAGCTTTGTCTTAAAAACAGATTTTTCATCTTTTTGTATTGATCAATTATCATAACTTTCTATCAATTATCCGGTAACCAGATTTCCTTTCCTTTATTATGTATAAGAAGCAATATAAAATTACATAGATCCATCTTTCTTAACCACAACCATCACCGTCTTCAAAAGTATCTTAATATCCAGCCCAATATTCCAATTCTCTATATACTCTTTATCCAACCTCACAACTTCCTCAAAGTCCGTAATATCACTCCTGCCACTAACCTGCCACATCCCTGTTATCCCCGGCTTAATTGCCAGTCTTACCTTATGTCTCGGTTCATACAAATTCGTCTCCGAAATCAACGGCGGTCTCGTCCCTACAATGGACATATCCCCCTTAAGCACATTAAAAAACTGCGGGAACTCATCCAGACTCGTCCTTCTAATAAAGTCGCCCACCCCGGTCTTATGCGTCCCATCCGGCAACACCTTATTTCCAATAACTCTGGGGTCGAAGTCCATCTTGAACATTTTCCCATCGCCCAGTTTGTTCTCTTTCATAAGCTCGACTTTCCGCGCTTCTGCATCCATGTACATGCTGCGGAATTTGTACATTTTGAATTTCTTTCCGTTCTTTCCCACACGTTCCTGGGAGAAGAAAATCGGGCCTGGGGATGCCAGGTAGATGGCGGGACCAACAAAGATGGTAATGATTCCTGTGAAAATACAGCCAACCAGTCCGCCGCAGATGTCCATCAGGCGCTTCAGGAAAAGCTGCCCGAAGGATGCATAGTTCAGACTTGTGGTCAGAACTGTGTAGCTTCCAACCTTTTCCACAAACTGTCTTTTGCCAGTCTGGTTGGTGATTTTTGCAAGATTCAGATGAACGGTTACGCCGGTTTCGGTGAGCTTGTCGATAAGCCCGTCCGGGTATGGCAGATCTTCAGCGATGACGATCAGCACCTCGTCAATCCACTCCTGGCAGACGTACATAGGCACGTCACTTTCGCATGCAACTACAGGGACGCCACAGATTTTCTCACCGGTACAATCCTCATCGATCACAACCACTCCGGCAAGGGAATATCTGGCATAATTGTTTTCCTGCATGCTGTGCACTACGTTCTCTGCTACTGCTTTGGAAGTGATGATCAGCAGCTTCTTGTCGCCGCCGTTTTCCATTTTTTTATGTAGGGAATTTTTCCAGATTTCTCTTATGGCATAGGTGAGGACCAGGTAGATCACAATTGTGGTGATCAGGATCATTCTGGAAAAGCTCTGGCCTTCCTGGATTATGAACAGGTAAGCGATTGCAAGAGCACCTACTGCCACAGCATTTTTCAAGGTGGTGACAAATTCCTTATAGTGACCTCTTTTCAGAACGCTTTTCATGGTGCCGGAGGTGAAGATCACCACCAGGTCGGCAAATCCAAGGAATATTGCCATATTTCGATACAAAATATCTCCATACACATTGAATCCGTACCCGCGGAATGCATATGCCAAAATAAATGCCAGCTGCAGACAGATCATATCCAGAACAATAAAATCCACATGTTTTAACCAGCCCTCTGAGTCCTTCCGATACATATTTTCCTTTTCCCTCCCAAGTACTTTTCTTCCGTTCAGCTTAGGTAAATACAGTTGACAGAATCCTTCCATTCTCTAAAATGCAATGGTGAAATCTATTCTATTTATAACTTATCTAAATTTATATTTTCCCGCCAACGCTTCCCGGTTATGCTTTTTCTCAGGCATATTTAGGTCACATCACTCCTGATCTGTAACCACCGTTTATACGTCAGCGGTATTATTTATTTTCCAATTTCGACAAATTTCACCATTCCAGTCTTCTTAATAAAATACCACCCTGCCCTATTAGTGTCAACCCCCCCCCCCAGGTTTCTTTCTGGCCTTTCCGACAAAGTTTGGTAATTTTATCCACTTAACCCGATTTTCCTACTGGTTTTTTCCACTACTTTTTCATAAAATGTTTGATAAACAGGTACATGAGAATCACCAGCGCCCCAAAGTACCCCAGCACTCCAAAAGCCGGAATTCCCATTATCTTCGGAGTCATGTCTGTGGTGCAGATAATACTGGAGCTGATCAGAAGTGCCATGACCCAAAGACCAAGCACGATGTTCCGGATTAGGCGGCGCATCAGCCACGCCAGGTCATCGGAGGCGTGAAGATCCAGATTAATCTTGGTCTGGCCCTTCATGCAGCCCTGCAGGAAATCTGCCGCCAACGCAGGGATATCCACGGCGCGGAGCATGGAGCGATACAGCTTTTTCCCGGTGCCCTTCATCTGCTTCTTCCAGTTTCCCGCCTCCAGAAGGTTTCCCTTCAAGCGGGCTGCTGCAATCTGCACCATATTGATCTCCGGGCTGATATCTGCCAGTACCCCTTCCATATGAGTCAGTCCTCTTGCAAGCATGGTAAGACCATGGGGCATGACGATCTTGTTCTCCTTCATTACGTCCATCAGATCTGTAAGGATTTCTACGATATCGATTTCGCCAAAATCTGCGGTGCCGTATTTCGCCATAAGGTCGCGGATGTCTGTGTAAAGACGGCTCTGATTGGGTTTCCCCTTGAATTCTCCAAGTGCCAGCACTGCATCCTGAATTTTTCCAATGTCATTCAGTGCCACACCCTCGATAGCCTGACCGATCAGCTCCCGGTCACGATCATTTAAGCGCCCCATCATTCCCATATCGATCCACACGATTTTGCCGCCCTGGATCATCACATTTCCAGGATGGGGGTCTGCGTGGAAAAAGCCGTCGTCCATAACCTGCTTGATAAAATTATCCACAAATTTGCTGCCGATCTCATCAAGGTCATAGCCGCCTGCGAGAAGCTCTTCCTTATGGTCGATGGGAATACCGTCGATGTATTCCATAACAAGGACACTGGCTGTGGTGTATTCCCTGTAAAGAATGGGCGTTTTTACAAATGCCACATTTTTATTTTTCCTGGAAAATTCTTCCATGTTGGCTGCTTCCGTCAGGAAATTCATCTCTTCCTGGGTGACGCGCCACAGCTCTTCCAGCACAAGATTCAGGTCTACCGCTTCCTTGATGCTTACAGGGGGAAGGAGCTTCACCGCCTTTTTCATCAGGCCGATATCCCGGGCCATGATCTCGTAGATGCCCTTTCGCTGAACCTTTATCACAACTTCTTCGCCGGTTTTCAGGACGGCGCGGTGTACCTGGGCGATAGAGGCTGAGCCAAGGGGCTTCTCCTGGATTTCCTGAAATTCTTCCTGCCAGGGACAGCCAAATGCTTCCCGGAGGACTTCTTCAACTTCTGCAAATGGCATGGGATCTACATCAGAGCAAAGCTTCATCAGCTCGTCGCAGTAGCGCTTAGGCAAAATGTCGGAGCGCATGGACATGATCTGTCCCAGCTTGATGAAGGTGGGGCCGAGATCTGTGAGAATGAGGCGGAGCTTCTCCGGGGAGACGCCTCGGGTGATGGCATGCTTGTGGAGAACGGCTGTAATTTCTTTTAGCCTTTCTTTATACGTGCCGGTGTCTTTGCCATTTGACTTCTTACCAGCTGTGCTGTTTTTCTCATTTTTATCCTGTTGGATTTCCACTTCCAGATTCTTTCTTTGTGCCTGGTCTGCCTCTGACTTCATCGTACTGTCATTCTTTGTCACTCCCATGTCTGTTCCCCTCACTGAAAAGACAGGATTCGGGTACTCTTTCTCCTCATCCTGCCTTCATAAATTTCTTTATTTTGTTCTGCAATGCCATTCAGGATTTCCTGCTGCACTTCTTAAACAAGGCAATACTATTTCTTTTTCGGAAAATGTTATTGCTTATTCCTGAGGGTCGTCCTCGTATTCTTCTTTGGCTTCCTCGGCTTCTTCTGTCTCTTCCTCTTCTTCGGCAGTCTCCTCTGCGTCTACGTCTTTTGCCTGCATCTTGCTGATCTGCTCTTTCAGGGCAGCCAGCTGATCCGGAGTCATTTTGCCAAGGACCTCCTTCAGCTCATCCGGGTTGGACGGCTTCAGGGTTACGTTTACGTTCTTCTTCACGCTCTCTTTGATATTGTGCTTCAGCTCCTGATTGAGAACCTTGCCCTGTTCTACAGTGAGCTCACCTTTCTTTACCAGTTCATCCAGAACTTCTTTGGATTTCTCTGCGGTCACTGCTGCAGTGCCGATTCCTGCAAGTAATATTTTTTTGATGCCTTCTCCAAGTTCCATAGTGTGTGCTCCTTTCTTATTTACAGCTGTATCTGCCAACTCCCTGTGGGATTTTCGTTTTCAGTAGATCGGACTTCTCATAAAAGTCCAAGAAATGCCAGTCCTTTGGGTACGAAAATGATCATTCCGGCGATTGCTGCCATGATGGCTGCGATCAGTACTGCGCCTGCTGCTGTATCTTTGGCGATTTTCGCCAGAGGCTTGTACTCGCTGGTCACCAGATCCACCACTGCTTCCACAGCTGTATTCACCAGCTCCAGTGCCATCACCAGTCCGAATAGCCCCAGACAAATGCACCATTCCACTGGGGAAAGCTTCAGGATCATGCCCGCAATCACCACAAGGACTGCCATCACGCAGTGGATCTTCATATTCCGTTCCTTGAGGATGCAGGTGAAAATTCCTTCAAATGCGTATCCGAAACTTTTCGTAATTGGTGGTTTCTTGGGTGCTGTCATTTCGTACACTTCCTGTCTGTTGGTTTGGGAGTAGTATAGCATATTTTGTGAGAAATTACTATAAATTTAGATAATTTTTACATTTTTCTCATTATTGCTGTACGAATTGCAAAAAGGGCAAACTGCAAAACAGGCCTGCCCTTACATACATTTTCTAAATATCCAGTTTACTAAAATCAATCACCAGGTTCTCATAAATTTCTGCTTTTACCGAATCCTGCAGTGTATATTGTTCCGTATCTCCTTTTTCAAAATTATATACAAATATCTGATTCTTAGCCGCATCTATGATCCAGTATTCTCTTACACCTGCTGTTCTGTATTTAAAAAGCTTCGTATAATAGTCCATTCGTTTACTTGCAGGAGAAACAATCTCAATAATCCAGTCTGGTGCACCATTGCAGCCTTGATCATCCAGTTTATCCGGGTCGCAAATCACTGAAATGTCTGGCTCTACATAAGTACCAGTCGTGTCATCCAGATATACTGCAAATGGAGCAGCATAGACTTCGCATTTCCCCTTATGGGAACGGATGTACTCAAGAATTCTGGCTGACAGTTCCATGGATATTTTCTGGTGTGTTCTGTTAGGTGGTGCCGTATAGTATATATGTCCATCAATAAGCTCCGCTCTCTCCCCTTCTGGAAGCGCATATATATCATCTATTGTATAAACTTTTTCTTCGAGTAATGGCATGTAATCAGTCCTTTTCGATGATTTCTATTACTTCTAAGTATATCGAAAGAACTTCTTCAAATCAACCATTTGAAAATGAATTTTCATTGATATAAATCAAAAAGCAGTTTATAACTTTATATCTTTCTGCCGTTCTTTTAGTTTCTCCATAACCGTAGGATACCGCTTATAATCTGTATGTGGTAATGCCTGTGCCGCTACCATTAATTCTAGGAAATCTTCCACTTCGGCGAACTGAATATAAACCATTTCTTCCAGGATCTGGTCGATGTCAGTGAGAAGGCTCCGGTTCAGAAGCAGCTTCTGGGCTCCTTCCAGTGAGGCGTTTCCAGCGTTGATAATGTGGTCGCGATCCATATCGGGATACATGCCGATGGTGATGGCGGATTCTTTGGATACGTGTTTGCCAAATGCTCCTGCCACGTAGAAGCGGTCTGCCTGGTTCAGCTCAAGACCGGATTCACGGAGCATAATTTCCACCATGGTATGAGCGGCGGATTTGGTGCGTATGAATTCGTCAATGTCCTTCTGGTAGAAGTACAGCCCTGGGGCATATTCCACACAGAGCTGGTTGTCACTCTCCTGGATAAGAGGGCTTTTTTCCGGGGAAAGCTTGCCGCGGATGTCAATCCAGCCTTCCAGAAAAAGCTCTGCGATCAGATCTATGATGCCGGAACCGCAGATTCCCCGAGGTTCTTCCCCCGATGAATTCTCCTCATGATTACCTGAATTTTTCTCATGGCTTCCTGAGTCTTCCTTATGGCTTCCAATCACATGCACATAAATATTTCCATCTCTTATCTTCACTTCATCTACAGCTCCAGCCTCCGCCCGCATTCCGGTGCGCACCACACCGCCCTCCAGTGCCGGACCTGCTGCGCCTGCGCCGCAGAGAAGGAATTCTTTATTTCCGATCACCAGCTCGCCGTTGGTTCCGATATCGAAGAAAACACTGATCTCGTTTTTCTTGTATAATTCAGTGTCAATCATGCCGCTGATAATATCGCCACCAAGATAGTTTGACTTGGCAGGGTAACAATAAACGTAGCCCTTCAGCGGAATGTCCAGATCGCGCGCCAATTGAAAGCCGGGGCAGTCGGCATGAACTGCGTGTGGGGTGTAGAAGACGCAGAAGGCATCCATTCCAAGAAGGAAGTGAATCATGGTGGTGTTGCCCGCGATTACCATGGAGAGCGCGGAGTGGCTTGCATCCAACTTATCCATGCATTCACAAATGGATTCCACCGTAGCCCTCCGCACTTCTTCCAGCTTTTCTTTATTATCTTTGCAGTAAAAAATCCTGGACAGAATATCTGTCCCCCACTGGATCTGCTTATTGAAGCAGCTGACTTCCTTCAAAATCTCTCCACTGTTGCAGTCCAGAAGTTTCGCCACCACTGTAGTGCTTCCCAGATCTACTGCCAGCCCGTAATGCTGCGCGGTGGTATCTCCTTCCTCAATCTCCACCATTTCCCAGTTATCCCCATTCCAGGCAAGGGAAACCGTTATTTTCCACTTTGCATTGTCAAGCAAGGGGTATAACTCCCGCAAAATGTGGACAGGTATATGAACTCGCTCTTCCACACCTGCTGCCGCCAGGCTATCCAGGATTCGTTGCTGATCTGAGCGGGGATCGTCTTCGGTTGGGAGGGGGAGTTCGAGATATCGTTTTTGGCTGAGTCCGTTCATCATTTTTCAGCTCCTTATTTTTACTCATTTTTCAACCTATGAAGAATTTATGGTTATTTTAACCGCAGGTATTTTACTTGTTTCTATTCTAGAATTTGCCATACATAAGAAATAGCCGTCCTAACCCTCGGAAAGTTGCGGAACGGCTATCTCAATAGTCAACACCCAATATAACAGGATCAGGTAGAGAGCATCTACCTTCCAACTGTTCTGGTGAGTATATTATATCTATTCTATACTATATTGTCAATTAAGTTTTTAAATTTAATATAATTTGTTACTGTTCGCTAGTAACATTTCGCGAGGTGTTTTTTGTGAACAAAGTTCACAGAAAACCCGAGAATTTCGGCGCGAAATCATGCGAATGCATGATTTCTGTGCATCGCGAAGCGGTTACTGGTCACGGAGTGAACAGTAACTATATTTTCCTGAGCAGCTGGGGGACGTGCTCTCACCCGTCCGAGTTTTTACGGAAGGGGGTGATTATTATGTCAACATACGAAGAATTTATGGTTATTTTAACCGCAGGTATTTTACTTGTATCAATTCTGGAGTTTGCCATACATAAGAAATAGCCGTCCTGAGCCCGCAAAGTTCGAGGACGACTATCCATAAGTCCATTACCGCACTAGCAGGAGCGGGTAGAGAGCATCTACCTTCCAGCTGTTCTGGTGAGTATATTATATCTATTCTATATGATTTTGTCAATCAATAATAGAAAATGGAGGGATTTTTATCATGACTTTTGGAAAAAGACTTATGCAGCTGCGTAAAGAACATGGTTATCGCAATCGCGACGCTTTCGCTGCCGAGCTTGGCATTCCTGCCAACACTTTGCGTAATTACGAAATGGACATTCGGGAACCAGGCTTTCCATTTCTTATAAAGATGTCGCAGCTTTTTCATGTCTCTACCGATTACCTGTTAGGATTAACAGAAGAAAGAGCGACTACAGCTGTCGATGTTCAATCCATCTCCGAACAGCAGCTTATCGAGAAATATCGTCTTCTCGACTGCACTGGAAAAGAACTTGTAGATTACACAATTGCCATTGAATTAAAGCGAACCACCTTATTGGAAAATCAAAAAAAACCGCATTCTCCATTATGAGCAGGCGTTTAATTTCTTAAAACAGTCATAATCGTTTTATGCATTTTCTATATACTTCTATAGCCAACAGTGGACTATCTCTGCATTTTCTCTGGCTATAATTTTCCAAGTGTGCCGTCAGTCTTCATATTATCTGACCACTGATCTTCTTTTATAAGATAGTCTTTTATTCTTTTATTTGAAGATAACTGCTGTAATTCAAAAAACTCCCCACCGATCATTCAGTGGGGAGTTTCTCTATTCCAGTAATCTTTATTTTGCAACAAAGTTCACAATCTTATTCGGTACATAAATCTCTTTCACAAGAGTCTTTCCTTCCAGGAAGGAAGCCACTCTTTCATCCTTCTTAGCCAGCTCAAGAGCTTCCTCTTTCGCACAGCCGTTCGGGATTACGATGGTTCCACGAACCTTACCGTTGACCTGGACACCGATTTCTATGGAGTCCTCTACAGTCTTGCTCTCTTCATATTCCGGCCACTGGGAAAGGGAAAGTAAGCCTTCTCCACCGATGGTCTCCCAGATTTCCTCGCAAAGATGAGGTGCAAATGGGCAAAGGAGCTTGATGAAGATCACAAGGTCATCCTTGCTGATCTTGCCAACAGCATAAATCTCATTGATGAGAGTCATCAGGCAGGCAATTGCAGTGTTGAACTTCATAGCTTCAATATCGGAGGATACCTTCTTGATTGCCTTATGGATCTTAACCTCCATATCCTTGGCTGCCGGCTCCTCTGTCATGATATCGGTCAGTCCTGCAACTCTCTCAAGGAAACGCTTGCAGCCTCTTACGGAGCTGTCGTTCCACGGAGCAGCTGCGCCGTAGTCACCCATGAAGAGAACGTAGGTACGAAGTGCATCTGCACCATACTCATTTACAATGTCAAGCGGGTCAACAACGTTGCCCTTGGATTTACTCATCTTGTCGCCGTCTGAGCCAAGGATCATACCCTGTGCAGAACGTTTCGCATATGGCTCCGGAGTATTGACAATTCCCATGTCATACAGGAAATGATGCCAGAATCTGGAGTAGATCATATGTCTGGTTACATGCTCCATACCGCCGTTGTACCAGTCAACCGGCATCCAGTATTCCATCTTCTTGCGGTCTGCAAGAGCTTCTGTATTGTGTGGATCCACATAACGAAGGAAATACCAGGAAGATCCAGCCCACTGTGGCATGGTATCCGTCTCTCTCTTGGCATCGCCGCCGCATTTCGGGCATTTGCAGTTTACAAAAGAATCAATCTTTGCAAGCGGAGACTGTCCGTCCTCACCTGGCTGGAAATCCTTGATCTTCGGCAGACGAAGCGGAAGCTCCTCATATGGAACCGCTACATCACCGCATTTCGGACAATGAACGATCGGGATCGGCTCGCCCCAGTATCTCTGACGGTTAAATGCCCAGTCTTTCATCTTGTACTGAACGCCAGCTTTACCAATACCCTTCTTCTCAAGCTCTTCCAGCATGCGCTTGATGGAATCCTTCTTATTTGTATAGCCATTCAGGAAATCGGAGTTGATCATCTCGCCGTCACCTGTGTAGGCTTCTTTCTCAATATCGCCGCCCTTGATAACCTGGATAATGTCAATACCAAATTTCTTGGCGAAATCATAGTCTCTCTGGTCATGTGCCGGTACCGCCATGATCGCGCCGGTACCATATCCCATCATTACATAGTCTGCAATGTAGATCGGGATCTTCTTGCCATTTACAGGATTTACGCCCTCAAGTCCCTGGATGCATACACCTGTTTTCTCTTTTACAAGCTGGGTTCTCTCGAACTCAGTCTTCTTCGCACACTCTTCACGGTAAGCCTTGATCGCATCCATGTTGGTAATGCGGTCAGCATATTTGTCGATCAGCGGATGCTCCGGTGCGATAACCATGAAGGTTACACCGAACAGGGTATCTGGTCTGGTGGTGTAAATCTGCAGTGTCTCATCAATTCCGTCAACTGCGAAGTTTACGAAAGCACCTGTGGATTTACCGATCCAGTTTACCTGCTGCTGCTTGATGTTCGCCGGATAGTCCACATCCTCCAGTCCCTCAAGAAGCTTGTCTGCATACTGGGTGATTCTTAAATACCAGACATCCTTGGACTTCTGGATAACGTCGCTGTGGCAGATATCGCATTTGCCTCCCTGACTGTCCTCATTGGAAAGAACAACCTTACAGGATGGGCAATAGTTAACTAATGTCTTATCACGGAAAACAAGTCCGTTCTCAAACATTTTCAGGAAAATCCACTGAGTCCATTTATAGAAATCTTCCTGTGTGGTATCGATCACACGGCTCCAGTCAAAGGAGAATCCAACACTCTTCAGCTGATTGGTGAATTTCGCAATGTTCTGGTCTGTGATCTCACGAGGATGTGTATTCGTCTTAATCGCATAATTCTCAGTAGGAAGTCCGAATGCATCGAATCCGATGGGGAACAGTACATTGTATCCCTGCATTCTTCTCTTTCTGGAAAGTACCTCGATACTGGAATATGCCTTAATATGTCCAACGTGCATTCCCGCACCACTTGGGTATGGGAACTCTACAAGGCCGTAGAATTTCGGTTTATCACTTCCGTCAACAGCTTTAAATGCCTGCTGCTCTTCCCACTTTTTCTGCCATTTCGGCTCGATTTTCTTAAAATTGTGTTTCATTGATGGTTCCTCCACATTTATTGTGCCTATCATAACTGTTCAATGCATTCACAGCTATTGCCTGTCAACAAAATAACTGTCGGCTGATTCGCCTGTTTATCGCGCAGATCCGGCGCGTTATTTTGCAAAAATCCTTTTACCATTCTAATCCAACATAGTGGTTTTGTCAACGAGAAACCGCCTCTATTGCGGCCTGAAGCTGATTATCCTCGTCATGGGTATAATCTGTCCGGTTCAAAAGGCTGGCATCCAGTTTCACCTCCACATCCGGTGTGATTCCCACCTTGTGGATATCATTGCCCTTGGGGGTAAAATATTTCGCTGTAGTCAGCTTCACCGCACTTCCATCAGAGAGCTGGCGGATGCTCTGAACGATTCCCTTTCCATAAGTGGTGGTTCCCACAATCGTTCCAATCTCATAATCCTTCACTGCCCCGGCAAAAATCTCTGATGCACTGGCGCTGTTCTCATTTACCAGCACTGCCAGCGGAATGTCGATCGGGGTGTCGCCGTCACACTTCATCTCCTGTTTTTCCCCATATTTATCCTCTGTATACACGATCAGTCCTTCGGGCAAAATCTGGCGCAGCACATCGCACACAGAAGAAAGCACCCCACCTGGATTGTCACGAAGATCTACGATCAGCTTCTCCATGCCTTTTGCCTGAAGATCTTTGTAAGCATCCTCAAACTGCTGGGGTGTCACCATGGTAAACTCTGTAATTCGCAAATATCCTATAGAATCCTCCAGCATTTCATAAGAAACAGTGGGCAGCTCCACATCGCTCAAAGTCACTGTAATTTCTTCCGGTTCATCTGACTCCTGGTGATAGACGGTCAGGATAGAAGTACCGTCCTCCTTTTCCCGGATCATCTTCGATACCTCAGCAGGCGTCATTTCCGTTACATCCGTTCCGTTCACGGCCGTGATCACATCATTCGCCTTCAGCCCGGCCTCATCAGCCGGACTGCCCTCATAACAGTCCACCACCAGAATTCCGCCCTCCGTATTCTGGGTAATGCTCACACCGATTCCAGAGTAAGAGCCCTCGGTGTCTCTCATCTCCTCCTCGTATTCTTCCTCCGTATAATACCTGGAATACGGATCCCCCAGCCCATAAAGAAGTCCTGTATAAATCCCCTCCTTCAGCGAATCTTCATCCACATCTTCCAGATAATTCTGATCTATAATATCTTCCAGATACTTAATCTTCTGGGTAACCGCCACATCCGACAGCACTGTACTTCCTGCACGACCTGCTTTCTGGAGACCAACATAGCCTCCCCCCAGTACCAGAGATGCACACAGCACTCCGGTTACAGCTCCCTTTATAAATTGTTTATCTGCCATTTATAGCTCTCCTCATTTTCGCAATATAAGTTCTATCCAGTTACCTGCCAGCTCACCGGAACGTTGCCCGACTTGCGCGGAATATCATTTGCCCAAATGCGTCCGCCCTGAATTCCCTCTCTGTCTCTTTATACAAAAGGACTGCCAGATCTCTCCAGCAGCCCCCATATCCTCTTCTCATATTCTGGCGGAATGCGAATAACCGCCCTTATTGTAAAACAGAATTCTCACACCTTCAAGTGTTTTCTTGTAGTAATAAAGCTTCCCACAAGACCGATTCCAATTCCCAGTGCCAGCGCCACCGGAACCAGTGTCTGGTAGATCTGTCCAACCGGAATGAAATCTACAACACCCAGAAGTACGCTGAACTTGGTATATACATAGGTTACCACATTACTGTAACAGAAATACAAAATGATCAGCGGAATTCCCGCACCGATCAGTCCCAGGAGCATCCCCTCCAGAAGGAACGGTGCACGTACAAAACTATCGGTAGCACCAATATATTTCATAATTCCGATTTCATCCTTACGAACTGTAATACCAACGGAAATGGTATTACTGATCAGGAAAACAGCGATCAGCAGCAGGATCACGATCACAGCCACAGATACATAGGAAACAATACGGTTAATGGAACCAAGAGTCTTGGCAGCCTGCTCAGACTGATTAACCTCTCGTACATTATCCAGTGTCTTGATGTAGGCAACCAGCTCAGACTGTTTCTCAATGTTGTTCATATACACACGGTAGTTGGATGAGTTTGCCAGCGGGTTATCATCCTTGAAACCGTCTGCTGCCTCAGAGTCATCACCGAAATATTCCTGCTTCATCTTCTCCCAGGCTTCATCACCGGACTCAAATTCAATCTTGGAAACCTCCGGGCGCTGCCTGATCAGTTCTCCAACTGCATCCATCTGCTCCTGCGTGGTTCCTTCATTAAAAAGCACTGTGATCGGCACATCTTCCTCAACCTTATGCGCCAGCGTATTCACATTATTTACAATGGAAAAGAAAATTCCGAAAAGAAAAATACATGCTGCCATCGTAATAATAGAAGCAATGGAAAACATGAAATTTCTCTTGATGTTCTTGATACCCTGCTTCAGAGTATACCAGATGGTACTAGGCCTCATAATATTCTCCCTCTTTCTCGTCGCTGATGATCACTCCATTATGCATGGTCAGTACACGCTTCTTCATGGAATTGACAATCTCTTTATTGTGGGTTACTACCAGAACGGTGGTTCCACGCTGGTTGATCTCCTCAAGGAGCTTCATGATCTCCTCGGATGTCTTCGGGTCAAGATTACCAGTAGGCTCGTCTGCAAGAAGGATGTCCGGGCGGTTTACAATCGCCCTGGCAAGAGCAACTCTCTGCTGCTCTCCACCAGACAGCTCGTCCGGGTACGCCTTGTATTTCCCTGCAAGTCCAACTTCCTGAAGTACCTCCGGAACTCTCTTGCGGATAACTCTGGTAGGACGGTTCACAACACGCTGGGCAAAAGCTACATTCTCATACACATCCCTGTCCTTCAGAAGACGGAAGTCCTGGAATACGACGCCAAGCTTACGGCGGTATTTGGCCACACGGCGGTGCTTCATTCCCTCAAGCTTCTCTCCGCTTACGATAATCGTACCGGATGTGGAATCCAGTTCCTTCAAAAGCAGCTTGATCAACGTGGATTTACCGGAACCACTGTTTCCTACTATAAATACGAATTCACCTTTATCTACATGGAGATTGGCGTGATTCACTGCCGGCAGTCCTGGTCCATAGGACTTGCTCACATCTATCAGATCAATCATGATATCCTCCTACATTTTTCATATAAAAATTCAATTCAGCAGTTTGCTTAATTTTTATGTAACATTATTGTAATATATGTCTGGTGAAAATGCAACCTTATTTTTGCAGTACTTTATTATAACAGAGAAAACTAAGAACGCAATAGATTTCACAAAGGAAACACAAAGCAGATTCAGGAATGATTTTTCAAACAGGCTCTAGAGCGTGTTTGAAAAAGGCTTTCTGCAAGATGTGCGTCACAATTTGTGGGAGATTTCGCTTGGATGAGGGCGCCGTAGCGGGCTACGGCAACCGAATTCGGGTGAAATATACCGTAAAGTGGGGCGTGCAGATTGCGGGAATGATTTTTCAAACACGCTCTAGTAAATCACAAGAAATAAAATATGCCTGCCACAAACAAATGCAGCAGGCACAGAAATTACAGATATGAAAATTAATACTCCAGAGTCTCCATATACTTCATGTATCTTACAACCATCAGCGCAATCTTGAATGTGATCGCATCCTCGAATACACGAAGGTCAAGACCGGTGCTCTTCTGAAGCTTGTCCAGACGATAAACCAGAGTATTACGGTGAATGTAAAGCTGTCTGGAGGTCTCGGATACATTCAGGCTGTTCTCGAAAAACTTGTCGATGGTGACCAGAGTCTCCTCGTCGAAATCATCCGGGGACTTGCCGCCAAAGATCTCCTTAATAAACATCTTGCACAGCGGGATCGGAAGCTGATAGATCAGACGACCAATTCCAAGAGAGCTGTAAGCAATAACATCCTTCTCAGGTGAGAAAATCTTGCCTACATCAAGAGCCATTCTGGCTTCCTTGTAGGAACGGGAAACTTCCTTCAGCTCGCTTACGATAGTTCCATATGCAATATGTGTATTATTCTCTTTCTCAAGGCCTAAGGTATCAAGGATGGTCTGGGCAAGCTTGTCCATCTCCTCGTATCCTTCATTCTCCTCAAGCTCCTTGACAATGATAATACTCTTCTCATCAACAGCTGTGATAAAGTCCTTGCTCTTGCCGCCGAACAGACTCTTCACGCTCTCCATGGAGCTGTGCTCTCTCTCCTGCTCAAGCTCCAGGATCATAACCACCCGTCGAACATCCGCATCAATATGAAGCTTCTTCGCACGATTATAAATATCTACCAGAAGCAGGTTATCAAGAAGCAGGTTCTTAATGAAGCTGTCCTTGTCAAAACGCTCCTTATATGCAACGATCAGGCTCTGGATCTGGAAAGCGGCAAGCTTTCCTACCATATAAGTGTCTTCATCTTCTCCGTGGGCGACCAGAATGTATTCCAGCTGGTAATCATCACAGACCTTGAAATACTGATAACCTTTCACAAGCTGGCTGGCAGCCTGGGATTCCACAAATGCCTGAATATCCTGTGGCTGAATCTCAAATTCACTGTAGGTGGACGCCAGTGTCTTGCCATCTGTGTCAATAATGCAAAACTCCGTCCTGGATATCTCCCTGAGCCCCTCAAGTGTATTCTGCAGTACCTGATTTGATATCATTACCCTTCCGTCCCTTCTTGTAAATTATAGGGCTACTGGTCTCACAGCTGTCAATGTATTCCAGGATAGTGAAAAGATAGTGAAAACATTGTCAAAGAGAGCAGTAACATTATATGTTCGCCGGTATGACCGGCATGAATCGCTGTCCATTAGTGCCAAAATTCGCGGTCTCAAATCTGTAATATTGCACAAAACCCCAGACAGTCTTAGGAAAATCTACTGATTCAAAAAATCCATGAACCTATTTTAATACAAAATCACCAAAAAAGGAAGAGGAAAGTAGAAAAAATTTACAAATTTCCAGCAAATTTTTTTAACTTTTTCTATAGCACTCCAATTTCAAGCCCTATTTTCCTTTTTTTGCGGTGCGCAAAAGGCTTTGGTAAAGTTTTTCTTTTTACTTACGTTCAATAAATCCCTCACCATGGACTTCACGCACGTCAGACACGATCACAAAAGCATCCGGGTCAATATGGTCTACCAGCTCTTTCAATGCCACGATCTCCTTGCGTCCCACAACGCAGTAAAGAAGCAGCTTGTCCTGGCCGGAGTACATTCCCTTTCCGTGGATTCCGGTCACGCCACGATCCAGTTTGTCCATGATTTCTTTGGAAATCTCGTCAGGCTTGCTGGTAATGATATACGCCTGTTTTGAAAATTTCAGACCTTCGATCAAGCTGTCAGATACCTTTGTTACAAGATAAACGGCGATGATGGCATAAAGTGCTTTCTGCACACCGAACACATACATACCTACAAGTACGATGGCTCCGTCAATAAACTGCATAATCTGGGCAATGGAGTAATGGCGGAGCTTCCGCTGCAGCAGTGCCGCCATCATGTCTGTGCCCCCGGTAGTTCCTCTTCCAAGAAACACAAGTCCGATTCCAATCCCCTGGATTACACCACCATAAACGGCTGCCAGCAAAAGATCATTTCCTGCAATATCAAATGCCGGAAGAACCGCCAGCCAGAATGACAGGCAGATTTCTCCCACCAGTGCCCTTTTCACAAACTGGAATCCACTGAGCTTCATTCCGATCAGAAACAGCGGGATATTCAGACTTAAGTTTGTGATCCACAGCGGGATGCCTCCCGGCACGACTCCCTCCGTCCACTCTTTTACCAGGATCGCAATACCGGAAAAGCCTCCGGTTACCATCCCGGACATATCGAAAACACTGTTTATGGCAGTTGCCATAAGGGCTGTACCAACAATGATCATCAGATAATCCAGGAAGGCAGCTTTTTTGTTATTTTGGAACATGACATTACCTCCGTATTCTGCTTTCTTATTCATCATCCTCCAATTGCTTTGTAAGATATCTTCCAACGATTTTGGAAAATCCGGTAATATTTCGGATATATGCAAAATCCTTTCCAAAAATCTTCTTCTCCGTCGCCAGATCTTTCTCTTCCCCGGCAAAAACACCCAGCACGCTCACTCCCTGGCTGCGCAGCTTACGGATCTGCGCTGCGGTGTCGGTAATTGCGTACTTCCCATGATACGGTGCCGGATTCTTCGCATTGGGTCGATTGACAATAACGTCGTAAGGACGTCCATCACTGAGAATGATCAGAATCTTTTTCTCTTCCTCCCGGTTCAGCAGACCGTATCCTGCTGCCCGGATGGCAAGTCCGTCACGGTTGTTGGATGATGTTACATAGTTAAATATATTTTCATTTGCACTTCTTGGGTCGTCATATTCTCTGAAGCGATGGAGAATGGTATAGTCCCAGAAAGTGCAGTAGCTCATCACTCTGTGGGGCAGCTCGGCATTGCTAAGTGCCTCGCTGATAATGTAGGCCTGCAGCGCTACCTCGCCCTGTCGGCTCATCTGGGAACCACTGGCATCGATCAGCACATCCACCACAAAATCAGAAGAATCTCCCTTCAATTCCCGCCTAAAAACCTGTGCATCACTGCTTCTTCCAAGCCGCCACAGCCTTGATGGAACAATCATTCCTCTGTCTGAAAGAATCTCCTGATTTTCACTTTTGATGACCAGTGACTTTTTCAGCATTTCTGTGAGAAGAGAGATATTCCGCTTCACAATGCGGTGTTTGTCATGATAAAGCCAGATATTCTTATTTTTCAACCTTTTTGCATATTCATACTGGTAATTTCGTTTTACCGGACTTTTCAGAATTCCCTCAGTAAAATACAGGCTGCAGTCGCTGTGGATGTCACGGCACATCAGCTGGTTTATCCGCTTCTCTTCCAGCTCGCTCAGATAAGTTTTTCCAAAATTCAGTTCCACATAGGTGTGGGCTTTTTCCAAAGCCTCCGGAGGCAAAACTGTAATTTTCTGTTTCGACTGCCTTTCCTCTTCCATCTCCCGGGTGACATCCACATTCTCCATACCCGCCACATTGGAGGTAAGCTGCTCCATATAGCTTTCCAGTGCGTCCTCATACATTTCTTCGGAAAGATAGTCGTGCCAGTCGAACTCCGTCAGATCCTCCATAGTGACAGCAAGCACCTGCTCAAGGGTTGCCTTTTTGGAAAAATCGGGGTCAGCAACTTCATTGTATACCGTGTCTATGATGCGGATTAAAGACATTGTATCCGCAGTCTCTGCTGCGCTGGAAATCAAGTCAATATAGTGATAGATTCCTTTGTATTTTCTATCTTTTTGTTCTTTTTCCGTTATATTTGTTATAGTTTTGTTTGATGCATCCGCATTTTCCCCTCTGTCAATCCGCCTTCTCAGCAGGTTCACTCTCAGATAGCCCAGTTTATCTGCTGCCGACGGCATAGTCTCATATTCCTGATCCAGTATGTCCTCGCAGGCTTTCCTCTGCATCTCCCAGATTCCAGGGCGCTGTTCACAGATCCGTTCTCCGATGGCTTCTTCAATACAGAGCTGTGAAACAAAGGTAAGCGCAGCTTCATCCGCGCCCATGAAGATTTTTTTCACCAGATACATTCCCAGAAAATCTTTATCGAAGAATTTCGCCAATGCGCCCTGCTTAATTCCATCATACAATGCAATATCCTTTGACCTGAGGAACAGGGAAACATCCGGCTTCATCTGCTGGGTGTAGTCCCCACTGATGGTCCAGAGCAGATTTCGGATACGGTTTTCCAGCTCTAATTGATAATCCTGGAGATTCAGTTCTTCACAGTTATCCTCTCTTGCCTGAAAATTTTCGCTTTTCTCCGCTACAGGTACTTCCATTGAAACTTTTTCTGATTTCTTATACCCAGCTGCAATTTTAATTTTTTCTTTCCCAATAGCTGATTTCTTCAAAAATTCCTCTGCATCTTCAAGATCAACCAATTTGGCAGAAATTTTTAAAGATTCGTTTTCTTTATTCTCCATAAACATCTTCCCGGGTCCAGCCCTGTGGAATTCTGGTTCGCACCACATCCTCCACGATTTCCTTCTCAAACACATCAAATGTTTTATTCACAATGCCCATGCGTACCGCCTGCCATGGGGAAAGCCCGGTACGCACGATCTTCATGGCAGCAAGCAGGCCGCGAAGATCCAGCGGCTTTGTGGAAATTTCACTGTTCATGGATTTCTGCTGCAGATCCAGAAATACTCCCATAAACTGCTCCACAGCCTCTTTCTTTGCATCCGGGAACATCCTGTTGAAAATAAATCCAAGCGTTTCCTCATTCTGTGCCGGCATGTCGATTACCAGAAAACGGGAAACCAGAGCCTCATTCAGCTCCTTGGTTCCGGCATACCCGTAATTCATGGTTCCAATAAATCTTGCCGCCGGGTGAAGGTCTATTTTGTCATATCCTGGCACATCAATAGACCGGCGGTAATCCAATGTGGCGTGAAGTACAGAAACCGCATCATTCTTCGCCATATTGATCTCATCCAGAATACCGAATCCGCCTTCCTCAGCACACTGGTAAATGCTTCCCTTACGCAGCTTCACCTGATTATCCACGAAAGTATCTGTTCCAATCAGGTCACCGCTGTTTGTATTCACATGAAAGGACACATTATACACCGGTCTCCCGAAAATATATGCCAGATTCTCTGCCAGCACATTCTTTCCCGTAGCCTTCGGTCCTGCCAGAAGCAGATTCTCCTGCTCCAGCACCGCTGCCATGGCCATCTCCAATGTTTCCTTCCCATAAAATGGCAGCGCCGGCTTTATCCGTCTGTGCTTCGCTTCCTCTGAAACACCATATTCCTGTCGAAACTCTTCTGCCGCCTTAATAAGCGCCGCACTGACGCCTTGTTCCTCTAAAAAATCAAATTCACTCATCTTTTTCCTGCTTTCACTTTACCTCTTTAATAGAAAAGAGGACTGCGGCTACAGTCCTCCTGATCACTTTACGGCTCAAACACCAGATCTCCATAAGATGGCATCGGCCACATATCTTTATCCACTAACATTTCCAGTTCGTCAACCGGCTCTCTTAATTTCTCCATTGCCGGAACCAGTTTCTCTCTGCAGAACACTGCCCTGTCACGTCCTTCCGGATGCGTCTCGATCTGATCTACCAGCTTGCTCAGCTTATTCATGGTACTGTTCACTTCTTTCAGAAGCTTGCTTGCTTTCTTCAGAAGATCCATCTGAACGCTCACGTCAATTGGTCCAACTGCCTTCACCTGATTGATGGACTCTGCCAGTACAGTTGTATACTTGATAACTGCCGGAATGATCTGCTTGGTTGCCATGTCCACCATGGTTTTCGCTTCGATGTTAATTGCTTTCGCATAAATCTCATACTGGATCTCCGCTCTGGACTCCAGCTCAGTCTTTGTAAATACTCCAAATTCTCCGAACAGTTCTACAGCCTTATCTGTAGTAAGTGCCGGAATGGCATCTACCATAGATGGCAGAACAGGAAGTCCGCGGCGGCGTGCCTCTTTTTCCCATTCAGGAGCGTAGCCATTGCCGTTAAATACGATTCTCTGATGCTGGGTAGCATATTCCTTGATCAGATCATGGACTGCCAGATCAAAGTCTTCTGCGCTCTCCAGAACATCGCAGGCTTCCTTAAACGCCTCAGCAGTAATGGTATTCAGCACCACATTGCATGCGGAAATGGAATCCTTGGAACCAACCATACGAAACTCGAATTTATTGCCGGTAAAAGCAAAGGGTGAAGTACGGTTACGGTCTGTAGCATCCTTCATGAAATCCGGAAGCGTCTTAACGCCTGTATCCATTTTCTCCCCGGTCTTACTTCTTGTAGCAGTACCAGTGCTGATCAGCTGCTCCAGCACATCCTCAAGCTGCTCTCCAAGGAAAACCGAAATAACAGCTGGCGGAGCTCATGACCGCCAAGGCGCTTGTCATTTCCAACATCTGCTGCGGACTCACGAAGAAGATCTGCATGCTTGTCAACTGCTTTCAGGATACAGGTCAGAACCAGAAGGAACTGAATGTTCTCATGTGGTGTCTTACCCGGCTCCAGAAGATTAATTCCGTCATCAGTAGTCAGGGACCAGTTATTGTGCTTACCGGAACCATTCAAGCCTGCAAAAGGTTTCTCGTGAAGCAGACAGCGCATGCCGTGACGGCTTGCCACCTTTTTCAGGATACGCATCATGATCTGGTTGTGATCTGCTGCAATATTAACAGGTGCATAGATCGGCGCAAGCTCATGCTGTGCCGGTGCAACCTCATTGTGCTGGGTCTTGGCTGTAACTCCCAGCTTCCAGCACTCTTCATTTACTTCTTTCATATATGCGGAAACTCTCTGACGGATGGTTCCGAAATAATGGTCATCCATCTCCTGTCCTTTCGGAGGCATGGCTCCGAAAAGAGTGCGTCCGGTGTAAACCAGATCCTTTCTCTGCATATATTTCTCTTTATCAACAAGGAAATACTCCTGCTCTGCACCAACAGATGGTGTCACCCGTTTGGAGGTCGTATTTCCGAAAAGTCTGAGAAGTCTTAACGCCTGTGTATTGATGGCTTCCATAGAACGAAGAAGCGGTGTCTTCTGATCCAGCGCTTCTCCTGTATAGGAACAGAAAGCGGTAGGAATGCATAAGGTTCCACCTGCTGCATCATGTCTTACAAAAGCCGGTGAGGTACAATCCCATGTTGTATAGCCTCTTGCCTCAAAGGTGGCACGAAGTCCGCCAGATGGAAAAGAAGATGCATCCGGCTCTCCCTTGATCAGCTCTTTACCAGAAAAGCTCTGAAGGACTTTTCCATTCTCCATAGGTGCGGTGATAAATGCATCGTGCTTCTCTGCAGTTACGCCTGTAAGGGGCTGAAACCAGTGACTGTAATGAGTGGCCCCCTTCTCGATGGCCCATTCCTTCATCTCGTGGGCAACCACATCTGCAACCTCCATGGAAAGCTCCTTGCCCTCTTCAATGGTTTTCTTCAGCTCTTTGTAAACCTTCTTCGGCAGACGGTCCTGCATGACGGAATCATTGAATACATCACATCCGAATAATTCCTTCACATTAACATAATCTCCCATTGTTCCTCTCCTCTCGTTCATCTCGCTGCTTATTTCCCCAGGCTGCCATTTATCTGCGGTACCTTCTCTCCATAAACAACGATTCATCACACATTACTGGTTCTTATTTTTTCACATGTAAGCACTTAATGCTTTCACAGGTGCAAGGCAAAAAACGCGCAAAAATTCTCTCTGGTGATACCAGCCGGTCTCACCCTGTTTACTTGTCGCTCTTCAGGCAAAGATTCAGTGCCTGCTGCAGATTCTCAATCTCTACCAGCCTTGGGCTTCCGCCGTACTCACCATCCAGTGTCCATGCTACTTCTTCCTCTGCTTCAACTGTAAGCTTCCGGGCCTTGAAAGAATAGATCAGGTCAGAATTATCCTCCATGTTGAGAAGATTCCGGACAATCTCCTGCATTTCCAGCGGGTTCTTAGGCTGTACAATCAAAGTGACCTCAAAAAGGCCGTCGTTCATATCCACATCCTTGGTCAGGTTCTTAAATCCGCCCACAGATCTGGAATTGGTGACCATGCCGTAGATAAAATTATCTTCGATCACACCATTCTCTGTTGTCACTTTCATATGGTAAGCCTTGATATCCAGAAGTCTCTTGGCACCTTCCAGGACATAAGCAAGATGGCCCAGAATGTTCTTCAGATCCTGACTTGTCTCATACGACACATCTGTAAAAAGACCAAAAGCAGCTACATAGGCAAAAGTCTGGCTGTTAAATCTGCCTACGTCGCATCTGTAAATCTCTTCCTTCATGATCATAGATGCCGCATCCAGCATATTTTTCGGCATAAAAAGGCTGTTGGCAAAGTCATTGGTGCTTCCTGCCGGTATGTATCCGACCGGAACCTTGCTTCCCACCTCGGTAATTCCTGTAACCACTTCATCCAGCGTGCCGTCACCGCCGCTACAGACGATCAGATCCACCTTGTCCGCATATTTCTTCACCTGTTCATAGGCATCCTTCGGGGCCTGAGTTGCGCGGATGATCACCTCATAACCGCCTTTATTAAAGATATCTACTATATCCATCAGAGATGTCTTGATCTTGCCCTTCCCTGCTTTGGGATTAAAAATAAATACCAGTTTTTTCTCCAACTTCATTCCTCTTTTTCATTACCATTTATTTTACACATAAAATCAATTCACATATGATACTATAAAAAAAAGAGGGCAAAATGTCAACGCTTTTGCCCTCTTTTATAGTCTTTTTAGAATTAAAACAAGCTAAATTTTTTTGGTCTGTTCTGCTTATTTTTGGAAAAACTGAAGCATTTCTGTTCCATTTTTTATATTCTTCCTGCTTAAGCCTCACGCACAGCGTCCTTCATGGACTTTACATAGTCCTTTACATATGGGACGCAGTTTTCTCCATGTGCGGCACAAATTTTCACAATGGCGGAGCCTACAATCGCACCGTCGGACTGGGCAGCCATTTTCTTTGCCTGCTCCGGGGTGGAGATGCCGAAGCCTACTGCACAGGGAATGTCCTTTGCAGCTTTTACCAGCTTCACCATCGCTCCGATATCGGTGGTGATCTGGGTTCTGGTTCCGGTTACGCCAAGGGAGGAAACGCAGTATACGAAGCCATTTGCCTCTTTTGCAATCCGGGTGATCCGGTCGTGGGATGTGGGGGCGATCAGGGAAATCAGCTCCAGACCATACTGTTTGCAGACCACATCGAACTCCTCTTTTTCCTCAAAAGGTACATCAGGAAGAATCAGTCCATCCATTCCAATTTCTGCTGCTTTCCTGATGAAACGCTCTGTTCCATAGGAAAAAACAACGTTTGCGTAAGTCATAAATACCATTGGGATACTGGTTTTTTTACGGATTTTTACCACCATGTCAAAGATCTTGTCTGTGGTTACTCCGCCGCTCAGTGCACGCACATTGGCTTCCTGGATCACAGGACCTTCTGCTGTCGGGTCGGAAAACGGGATTCCAAGCTCAATAAGGTCTGCGCCTGCTTCCTCCATTGCATAGACAAGCTGCTCGGTGATCTCCAGAGATGGATCTCCGCAGGTGATAAATGGGATAAATGCTTTTCCTTTTGCAAATGCTTCTGAAATTCGGTTACTCATGGATATCCTCCCCTCTGTATCTTGCGATTGCTGCACAGTCTTTGTCACCCCTGCCGGAAATGGTAATGACTACGCACTGATCCTTGCCCATCTGCGGCACGATTTTTCTTGCATAAGCAACAGCGTGGGCGCTTTCAATGGCAGGAATGATTCCTTCTGTTTTGGAAAGATATTCAAAGGCTTCTACTGCTTCTTCATCTGTTACAGGTACATACTGGGCACGGCCAGTGTCGTAAAGGTGGGCATGCTCCGGTCCGATTCCCGGATAATCCAGTCCTGCGGAAATAGAGTAAACCGGCGCGATCTGTCCGTACTCGTCCTGGCAGAAATAGGATTTCATTCCATGGAAGATTCCAAGTCTGCCAGTGGCAATGGTGGCTGCGGTCTCTGCAGTATTTACGCCACGGCCTGCTGCCTCGCATCCGATCAGCTGTACATCTTTGTCTTCAATAAAGTGGTAAAAGGTTCCGATGGCATTGGAGCCGCCGCCTACACAGGCAAGGACTGCATCTGGAAGCCTGCCTTCTTTTTCCAGCATCTGTTCTTTGATTTCTTTGGAGATAACTGCCTGGAAATCGCGGACAATGGTTGGGAAAGGGTGAGGGCCCATAACGGAGCCCAGTACATAATGGGTATCTGCTATACGGTTGGTCCATTCACGCATAGTCTCGGATACCGCATCTTTCAAGGTGGCAGTTCCTGAGGTTACAGGATGAACTTTTGCTCCAAGGAGACGCATCTTATATACATTTAATGCCTGGCGCTCGGTGTCTTCTTTTCCCATGAATACCTCGCATTCCATTCCCATAAGGGCTGCTGCTGTGGCTGTGGCTACACCGTGCTGTCCGGCTCCAGTTTCCGCGATGACACGGGTTTTGCCCATTTTTTTTGCAAGAAGCACCTGACCTAAGACGTTGTTGATCTTGTGGGCGCCGGTGTGGTTTAAGTCTTCTCTTTTTAGATAAACCTTTGCGCCGCCAAGGTCTTCGGTCATGTGAGCTGCGTAGTAGAGGCGGGATGGTCTTCCTGCATATTCATTTAAAAGTTCTGTAAGCTCCCGGTTGAATTCCGGGTCGTCTTTATAATGGTTGTAGGCTTCTTCCAGTTCGATCACTGCGTTCATCAGGGTTTCGGGGATATACTGGCCGCCGTGGATTCCAAATCTTCCGTTTGACATAGTGTTGGTTCCTTTCGTTTCGCTGTTTTGTATATGAATTACTTTCTTCACTCTTCACTCTAAATCTGCTTCTCGCTCTTTTCTATATGCTTCCAGTGTATTAATCTGCTTCAGCATACGGGCAATCTGCTGGATTTTCACCCGGTCTTTTCTTCCATCGGTTTCCAGGCTGCTGCTCAGGTCTACAGCCCATGGGTGTAAGGTTCCGATGGCGCTGCGGAGGTTTTCGGGACCGATTCCTCCGGCAAGGAAGAATGGGCGGCGGACTGTGGGAACCAGGGTCCAGTCGAAAGGTTCGCCGGTTCCTCCTGCGCCCTGATCTAAGAGGATGTAGTCGGCAGGGCTTCGAAGAGCCCGCTGTACATCTTCAGGTGTTTTTATGGAAAAGGCCTTGATTACAGGCTTTCCGGTCATATTCTGGATTTTTTCGATATAGTCTTCGTCTTCATCCCCGTGAAGCTGGGCTGCCCATAGGGTGCCATCTCTTAATAAGGAAATGGGGAGTTCCGGGGCAGCGTTTACGAATACACCTACGGGAAGGATTTCCTTGTCCAGTCCCTTAACCAGGACTTTGACCTGTTCTGCCGTAAGGCTTCGTCTTCTTCCTGGAACTTCAATTATGAATCCCGCAAAATCCGGTTTTGCTCCATTTACGGCTTCAATATCCTCTTTGCAGGTCAGACCGCAAATTTTTAATTTTGCCATACTGTTTCATTCCTTTTCTTTAATTTTTTATTTTCCAACTATTTTATCAGCACATTGTACATCTTAGATTGCCAGAGCGTGTTTGAAAAAGGCTTTCTGCAAGATGTGCGTCACAATTTGTGGGAGATTTTGCCCGGATGAGGACGCCGTAGTTGGCTACGGCAACCGAATTCGGGTGAAATATACCGCAAAGTGGGACGTGCATGGAATATCACTTATCACCATGAGTCAGCTCAGACAATCCCTGCATTTAATGCCCCAAGTGCCGCTTTCTTGTCAGGGCTGCGCATTAAGGTCTCCCCGATCAGGACTGCATCTACTTTGTTTTCATATAATATACGGATATCCTCCGCTGTCTTAATACCACTTTCGGAAACAAACACCGTATCAGCAGGTGCCATGTTCCGCAGTCTGATACTGTTTCCCATATCAACGGTAAAATCATGGAGATTCCGGTTGTTCACTCCCACGATTTTTGCTCCAAGATTCAAAGCACGGTCCACTTCCCACTGATCATGAGCTTCTACCAGAGCATCCAGCCCCAGCTCCTGTGCCAGTTCCCCAAAGGCTTTTAACTGGCTGTTATCAAGAATCGCACAAATCAGAAGTACAGCGGAAGCCCCAAATGCTTTTGCCTGGTAGAGCATGTACTCATCTACTGTAAAATCCTTTCGAAGCACCGGAATATTCACTGCCTGGGAAATTTCCTGCAAATACCTGTCTGCGCCCTGGAAATAAAAGGGCTCTGTGAGACAGGAGATTGCAGAAGCACCGGCCTGCTCATATTCCTTTGCAATGTCCAGATAAGGAAAATCTGGTGCGATCAATCCTTTTGAAGGAGATGCTTTTTTTACTTCACAGATGTAAGACATTCCCGGCTTTTTTAATGCTCCAGAAAAGAGATTTTTTCCTCGGCATGTTTCGCCAGATCGGAATTCTGCTGTGAGATAAGTTCCCTTAATGGGAATTTAAATTTTTCCTCCGCAATACGCTCTTTTGTGCGCGCTGCTATCTCGTTTAAAATACTCATTCTATCTCCTGTAAAACTCTCTGTGATGTCATTCTCTCTTGTCGTCATCTTTATCCAAATGAGTTATATTGTTATTTTTTTTAGTGTTATTTTGTTTTGTGATGTGATTATTGTTATTTTTGTTATTATTTGTGTTTATTTTTCACTCCAGATTACTCTTTTGTATAAATTCTTCCAGTTTCTTCAGGGCAGCCCCGCTGTCGATCAGCTGCTCTGCCATCTTCACACCTGCTTCAATGGAAGCTGCTTTGCCTGCAATATAAAGTGCGGCACCAGCATTCAGGCAAACTGCATGACGTTTCGCACCTGTCTCTTTGCCTTCCAGAATTGCTTTTGTGATTTCGGCGTTCTCCTGCGGGGTTCCTCCCTGAAGCTCCTCTTTTGTGCAGCGCTCATAGTCAAACTGCTCCGGAGTGAGTACATAGGATGTAAATTTGCCATCTTTGATCTCACATACAGAAGTCGGTGCACTCATGGAAATTTCATCCAGACTGTCCTGTCCAAAGACAACCATTCCTCTTGTTACTCCAAGATTTGCCATAACCTGCGCAAGAGGCTCAACAAGGGCTTCATCATAAACACCCATCAGCTCCATATTGGCGCCAGCCGGGTTGCTTAACGGTCCAAGAATATTAAATACAGTACGGATTCCCAGCTCTTTACGGATTGGAGCCACATACTTCATTGCAATGTGATAGTTCTGGGCAAACAGGAAGCAGATTCCGATTTTTTCCAAAAGCTCCTGGCTTTTTTCCGGTGGAATTGTGATCTTAACGCCCAGAGCTTCCAGCACATCTGCGGCTCCTGATTTTGAAGAAGCGGCTCTGTTTCCATGCTTTGCTACCGGTACACCTCCTGCTGCGATCACAAGGGAGGCAGTAGTGGAAATGTTAAAGGAATTGGAGCCGTCTCCACCAGTACCTACGATTTCCAGTACATCCATGTCATGAAGCAGCTTGATGCAGTGTGCTCTCATGCCTGCCGCGGAAGCGGTAATCTCATCAATAGTTTCCCCTTTCAACGCCAGAGCAGTCAGATAGGCTGACATTTGTACCGGAGTAGCTTTTCCGCTCATAATCTCGTCCATTACCTCTTCTGCTTCCAGATAGGTTAAGTTCTGTTTCTTCGATAATTTGATAATACTTTCTCTGATCATTTTTTCTGCTCCTCTCTGATGTTGTCCTTTATAAATTGTCAAATCTGACTTGCGCTTCCAGAGCGTGTTTGAAAAATCATTCCCGCAATCTGCACGCCCCACTTTGCGGGAGATTTTGCCCGAATTCGGTTGCCGTAGCCCGCTACGGCGCCCTCATCCGGACAAAATCTCCCACAAATTGTGACGCACATCTTGCAGAAAGCCTTTTTCAAACACGCTCTAGAAAATTCTCAATCATCTTCCTTCCATCGGGAGTCATAACAGACTCAGGATGAAACTGTACACCATAAACCGGATATTCCTTATGCTCCACTGCCATGATTTCTCCATCTTCTGCTCTGGCTGTCACAACCAGCTCCTCCGGAAGAGTCTCTTCTATTGCTGCCAGGGAATGATATCTTGCTGCCGGGAACTTTTTCGGGAGTCCTTTAAACAGGACATTGGAACCGCACTGGATCATCTCATCTCTTTTCCCATGCTTCAGTTCTTTTGCATAGGAAACCACTCCGCCAAAGGCTTCGCAGATGCTCTGATGTCCCAGACACACACCCAGAATTGGGATTTTTCCAGCGAACTCTTTGATCACCGGAATACAGATGCCTGCCTCCTCCGGTCTTCCAGGACCCGGGGAAAGAACAATTGCTTCCGGTGCCAGCTTCTCTATTTCTCCCAGGGAAATTTCGTCATTTCGAACCACCTGAATATCCGGATTAACGGACCCGATCAGCTGATACAGGTTATAGGAAAAGCTGTCGTAATTATCAATCAGTAAAATCATTCTAATCCCTCCTCTGCCTGGCTGATGGCCCTTACCACCGCTCTTGCCTTATTCTGGCACTCTTCAAATTCTTTTTCCGGTACGCTGTCTGCCACGATTCCGGCTCCCGACCGGATACAGATTTCATCTTTTTTCTTATATACCAGACGGATTGCAATGCACACATCCAGATTTCCTGTGAAATCCACATATCCGATTGCACCGCCGTAAATGCCTCTCTTGCTTTGTTCCAGTTCCTGAATGATCTGGCAGGCACGGAATTTCGGTGCCCCTGAAAGGGTTCCTGCAGGTAAGATGGCATCCACTGCGTCTATGGCATCTTTGCCCTTTTTGATAGTTCCTGTTACTGTGGAGCCCAGGTGCATGACACAGGAATAACGTTCCACAGTCAGGTATTTTTCCACTTTTACGCTGCCAAGCTCACTGATTTTTCCAATATCGTTTCTTCCCAGATCTACAAGCATGTTGTGCTCGGCAAGCTCTTTTTCATCCTGAAGAAGATCTGCTTCCAGGGCTTTGTCCTCTTCCGGTGTTTTTCCTCGCGGCCTTGTTCCTGCCAGTGGGAAAGTGCTTAACTTGCCGTGATCTAATTTCACCAGTGTCTCCGGGGATGCACCTGCGATTTCAATGTCATCACTGGAAAAATAGAACATGTAGGGGGATGGGTTGGTAGCTCTCAGAACACGGTAAGTATCAAACAGGCTGCCCTCTGCTTTTGCCCTCATGGGGTTTGACAAAACCACCTGGAAAATATCGCCCTCGTGGATATAATGCTTCGCTGTTTCCACCATCTGGCAATATTTTTCTTTAGGGAACTGAGGCTGGATTTCAGATTTAAGCCTGATCGGAGGGAAGATTTTTTTCTCACCCTTTTTGATCAGTGCTGTCATTTCTTCCAGTTTTTCACAGGCCTGTTTATAGGATTTTTCCAGATCCTCTGTCATCACACCTGTGATGAGAAGAACCTTCTGGCGGTAGTGATCGAATGCGATCACATCATTAAACAGCATCAGATCCAGATCCCGGAAATCCTGCTGTTCCTTATCTTTTAGCTCCAGCTTCGGCTCACTGTATTTGATGTAGTCGTAGGAGAAGTAACCTACCAGACCGCCGGTAAATGTGGGCATATCGTCCATAACCGGACTTTTATACTGACTGATGATTTCACGGATGGCATCGCTGGATGGGCAACCTGTCGAACCTCTTCTGTACTGCTTTCTGCAGCATTGCCGCTTCTGCCAAAAGTTTCCGTCTTACTGGTTTTTCGAATTCGCAGGATTCCGTCTGTACAGGTGATTTCCATGGAAGGGTCATATCCCAGAAAAGAATATCTGCCCCACGCTTCGCTCTGGCTGGCGCTTTCCAGCAGATAGCAGTGATGACTTGCCTTTTGCAGAATCCGCATCATCTCTACTGGTGTGTAGCTGTCTGCGTATAACTCTTTGCAGATTGGAACTCTTTTGTAATCTCCTGCTGCCATTTCCCTGATCTTATCAAATGTTGGATACATAGAACACCTCCCGATTTATTTCCTGAACAGTGCACGTGCCGCATCCTCACGGAGCGTTTTGGGGTGTAACAGGAACATTACGGAGTAATTTTCTAGTACACAAAAAACCCGTCCAGGACAGAATTTCCATATCTGTCAAGGACGGGTCTGAATATTCACCCGCGGTGCCACCTTGCTTCACGATAAAATCGTGCTCTTAACGGAATACCATCATATTCCTGACAACTGACGTATGTCCTACGTCGCATAATACTTGGCTTCTGCAGAATCTACTTTCATGCTTCAATCAGATATGTCTGCAATTCTCTGCATTTGTTCTGCACGCATTCTGCCTTTCCATGCGCCCTCAGCGGCCCATTTAACAAACTGCCTTACCGCCCGGCTCTCAGCCTCCCGGACTCTCTGTGGGTGCACGATTGTTTTTATTCCCGCTTCATCGGTTTAGTTCGTTGAATTGAATTTTTATTTAAAATAGCATACAGGCAATGAATTGTCAAGCAATTTTTTCATATTTTATAAACATTTATTAAAATTGATTTCCTCTAAAGTAAAAAATCTGCCTGTGAATTTTCTCATCACAGACAGATCTCACATTATTATATTAATTTACTTACTGCTCTTTTTCATAAAGAAATTCTTCCGGTAAAGTAACATGAAAGTCTTTGGCTACTGCGCGGAAATCATCAGGAGTAATGGTCTGAAGCTTACGCGGTGCCATGGACATTACCTTCACCAGAATTTCTGCCGACTTCTCTACTGTATGGAGAAGGCCAAAGGTCAGGTCAAAGTCCTCACCGGAGCAGAACATTCCGTGATGTGCCCAGATGACAACGTCATATTTCTTCATCAACTCCGCTGTTTTTACTGCAATTTCTCTTCCGCCTGGTACCATCCAGCCTACAACGCCTACACCGTCTGGAAAAACAACCGGGCATTCTGTTGCAGACTCCCACAGTTCTCTTGTAAATACCTTGTCATCCAGTGGAAGGACAAAGGTTAATGCGATGGTGTTGGTTGTATGTGCGTGATAAATAACACGATGTCTGCCGTTTGTAAGCTTCTTTTTTACCTCATGATTCATAAGGTGGGTTGGAAGCTCGCTGGTTGGACGGCCGCCTTCTACCAGTCCCCAACGGATTCTGTAATTAACGCCTTTATCATCCAGTTCAATGATTGCAAGACATGCTTCCGGGTCAACTGCTATGTTTCTGAAATATTTGCCGCTTCCGGTTACCAGAAAAAACTCTCCTGCAAGTCCCGGCACCTCTGTGCCGATAGGCTGCCACTCGCCTGGTGCATTCAGACGTGGACGGATCATTTCTACTTCTTCTGCTTTCAGACGATAGCTTAAGTTTCCGCCATTTCTCTCATGCCAGCCCTGCTGGAAACCATCGTCTGCCATTTTGATAAAGCCCTTCATAAATTTGGAATCTAAAATCTTCATACCATCTTCTCCTCTTCTATTTTTCGTATCGCCAACTGACGTTTCCTAATAGGAAAAACAATTGTCAGCTGATCGCAATTATGATCTCAGAGCGAGTTTGTAAGCCCTTTCTTATGAGACCATACGAATACGCTGCGTCCGTTCTTTTTCTTCTTGCAGGTATCCGGTATGCTTTTGTTTGTTCTTCTTGTTTACAGACTCAGTATAACACCAATTCTCATTTTGGAAAGAACCTTACTTGCCAAATTGTTTTCCGCTTTTTGCAAATAAGGACCCAAAATAAAAATTTCTGTTTCTAGAGCCTTTTTTTCCAATAAAATAGTAAAAAAATATAATTCTAAATTTTTTGAAAAAAAGTAAAAAAAGTTGTTGACAATTTGCGACAGTTGATAGTATAATAGCAAAGCGAGCTGCGGGAGAGAAATAAATTTCACAGTTTGTATATGGGGTCTTAGCTCAGCTGGGAGAGCATCTGCCTTACAAGCAGAGGGTCACAGGTTCGAGCCCTGTAGGCCCCATACTTATGAAATGAATATGGCGAGATAGCTCAGTTGGCTAGAGCACGCGGTTCATACCCGCGGTGTCGAGGGTTCGAATCCCCCTCTCGCTACTTTGCTGATAGTCTTTTATACGCACAGACTTTTCAGCAAAAAGTTTTTTAATTGAATATGGCGAGATAGCTCAGTTG